>NZ_JBHTIZ010000006.1:0-31817 GCF_042677265.1 Flavobacterium myungsuense
GTAAGATTGATAGCGATAGATGTTGAAGTCCTTGCTTGATTATACCCTCCTGGACCTGTAAGTCTAAACTCATAATTTGTAGCCAAATGAACAGGGTTGCACTGAATAAAAGTGTTCATGCTTGCTACTGTTTGGTTACAGAACCAAGGTGATCTTAACTTAGTTGGTAAAACAGGCGGCTCATTTGGTGTACGTGCTGTGCATGCAGGACCGTAAGCTGACCAATTACCACCTATATAAAGAGCTACGCGGAAACTGTAATTTTTAGCCCAATTGAAACCTCGGTTGGTAGGATGATCAAAAGTAAAACCCGCTGGATTAAAAGTATAATTACCGCTTGTAATAACTCTTACAACATTTGCTTCATCTGTTACCTCGAAACGATATTGCGTAGCTGCAGCAACGGGATTAGATTGAACAATTTCATTTAGAAAACGAAACGTTTTTCCACAATAATTATCTCGTAATTGTGTACATAAAGTTATGTTAACAGTAATAGACGCACCTGAAATAGCTTTTGAACAAGATGTATTTAAATCCTCAACAGCAGTTAAAACATATACAAATGATCGTACAGTAGTATTAGGAGCATTTACTGTAGCTGTGCTACTTCCGGATACAGTACTTACGGTGTAAGGAGTTCCGTCTATAGTGTAATAAAATTTGTATTGTACGTTAATACCACCAGTACCATTAGAACCCGTAAATGTAATTGGTGTTGTTGAATTTATACAATTTAAACTAGTACTACTCATAGTTGCATTTGGCAATGGATTAACTACTAAAGTTCCTGGTATATAACTACTAATGATATAATTAGTAAGACCAGGACCTACTGCATTTGAAATTGCAATAGGATAAGAACCAACTCCTGCCAATAGACCACTTCCTGCACTTGTTAGCGTTACACTTGTAATATCTCCTGGCACTGGAAAATCGCTTGTAAACTCTGTACCTGTGAAGGTATAGGTAGATTCTCCACATTTAGAAATGTCATTTGCGGTAATTGTTATCGCTCTTTCGGTAACTGATGCCGTCAAAATGGGTTCATATAACCTATAGTTATTAAAATCTGGACCTTCTAATGTGATTACAAAGCTGGTAAGTGGTTTGTCTATACCAACATCTTTAGTATCGAAAAATGCAGTTGCTACACTTGCGGTATTAAATGAAACACTATCACCAGGTACAATTCCCGCAACTGGATCTACTACTAAGGATGCTCCACTCACATCTATTGGTGCTGCTGTAGTTCCGTCATAAACTTTATTACTTGCTGTAACACCTATAATTGTTAATGGTCTTCTAAATATTCTTTTTGTAGGTAAAGTAGGTTGAATTAAAGTATAATTGTTTATATCAGTACCAATGGCTGCTGCAATGGTACTTGTAGAAATCACTTGAAGAATAGGAGTCTCAGAAAAATCTCTAGTAATTTCTCCAGAAGGTAAGTAATAGTTTACAATTAAATTTAAATTTACAGTTTCTCCAGCAACCACTCCAGCTAAAGTTCCAGCACCAACTCCTTGTAAGGTTGCGGTAGTTGTACCATCATAAATTTTATTCTGACTAGTACCTAAAATTGTTAATTGTTTAGGTGTAATGCTAGAATTCGCTAAAGAAGAAACTTGTATCAAGTCATAATTAATAGCTGCAGTACCACCAATACTATAATTAGGTGTTACAGCATACGGTCCTCCTACATTTTTATCTCCACTTGTATATATTCCAGCTTGTATTAAAGTTATATTATCACCAGATACAACTCCTACCAAACTACCGCCGGTAGCGGCTGCAGTGGTGGTACCATCGTACTGTTTATCTATAGAAGTTGCTCCAACAATAGTAAGTGTAACTTTAGAAATACTTCTGTCTGTTAACGTAGGCTGAGTCACAGAATAATTAGCAATATCTGCTCCTATAATTGTACTTGTTGATGTCATTACATAAGGTCCACCAGCACTTGATGATGCATAACGTCCCGACAATACTAAAGATACATCTTCACCTACAAGTACGCCATTTAATACTCCATCTGTTAAGATTGCTGTATTTGTTCTATCGTAAACTTTGTCTACTGTTGTAGTGCCAGTAATTGTTAAAGGTAGTTTAGTAATATTTCTTACAGTTAGAGTAGGTTGCGTCAAAGTATAATTGTTTATATCTGTATTAATGTCTCCAGATGCAATTGTACTTGTAGAAGTTACTGCATAGCCAGTACCAACATTTTTAACAGTTATTCCTGGAGCAGCGTAATAGTTTAAAATTAAAGTTAAATTTATAGTTTCTCCAGCGACTACTCCAACTAAAGCTCCAGGAGTAGCTCCCGATAGGGTAGCGGTAGGTGTACCATCATACACTTTATTCTGACTAACACCTGATATGGTTAGTGCTTTTGGTGTAATACTAGCAAAGTTTAACGCAGGTTGTATTAAAGAATAGTTCGTATTAGTAATACTAAAGTTTGGCGTAATTGTAAACGGACCTCCAACATCTTTACCAGGAAATATACCAGCTTGAGTTAAAGTTACACTATCTCCACCTACAAGTCCTACCAAAGTTCCTCCTGTTACAACTGCAATTGTGTTACCATTATATTGTTTATCTGCTGTAGTAGCTCCAACAATAGTTAATGCGACTGGAGTAATACTTCTTTGAGTTAATGTAGGTTGAGTCAAAGTATAATTAGCAGCATCAGCACCAGTAATTGTACTTGATGATGTTATGGCGTAAGGACCTCCAGCACTTAATGATGAATAAGTTCCTGATAATGTTAAAGTAACATCGTCACCTGAAGCTACTCCACTTAATACTCCATCGGTTAAGATAGCTGTTTTAGTTTTATCGTATACTTTGTCAGCTGTTGTAGTGCCGGTAATTGTTATCGTTTTTTTAGTAATATTTCTTGCAGTTAATGTAGGTTGCGTCAAAGTATAATTGTTTATATCAGTATTAATGTTTCCAGATGCAATTGTACTTGTAGAAATTACAGGATAGGCAGTACCAACAGCTTTAGTAGGTACTCCTAGAGAGGTATAATTTACTATTAAAGTTAAATTTACAGTTTCACCTGAAACCACTCCACTTAAAGTTCCAGTAGATAAGGTGGCGGTACTTGTACCATCATACACTTTATTCGAGCTAGTTCCTCCTATTGTAAGTGCTTTAGGGGTAATAGTAGCATTATTCAACGTTGGTTGAGTCAAGGAATAATTCGCATTACCAGCTCCACTTAAAGTAGAGGTAGAAGTAACAGGCCAAGTTCCCGCATCTTTAGATGAAAACGTTCCAGATTGGTTTAAGGTTACAGTATCACCTGAGATGACTCCAACCAAGGTACCTCCTGTTACAGTTGCTGTTGTAAGACCATCATAAGCTTTAGTAGCAGCAGAAGCGCCACTAACTGTTAAAGCAAGCTGCGTGATATTTGCCAATAACCCTGTAGGCTGAGTTAAACTGTAATTACCTGCAGCTGTTCCGCCTAATGTGCTGGTAGAGGTTACAGTTTTACCTGTTCCAACACCAATAGTTGAAAAAGTTCCTGACTGGATTAAGGTTACATCCTCTGATAAAATAACTCCTACTAAACTACCACCTGTAACAACGGCAGTTGTGGTACGGTCATATACTTTATTGGACGCTGAAGCTCCTGTTACAGTTAACGGTATTGCAGTAATGTTTCTTGCAGTCAAACTTGGCTGGGTCAAAAGATAATTCCCAGCGTCAGCCCCACCCAATGTACTGGTAGAAGTAATTGCCAATGCTGTTCCTACATTTACACTAGCATAAGTTCCTGACTGAGATAATGTTACTGCATTAGGAGAAATAACACCTACTAAAGTGCCCCCTGTTACAATAGCAACATTGTTGCCATCATATATTTTATTAGCTGTAATTGCTCCTGATACTGTTACTGATTTTGCAGTAATCTCCCCTGTATTGCTTGCAACAAATGTAACAGCATAGTTATTCCCACTATTACCATCATTTACAATTCCTGATGGAGTTAATGTTTTGTTTGTTCCAACATTCTTGGTATCATAGGTTTGAGTAAAACCAGAAGTATCGGTTCCTTGCAATGCTCCAGATGTTATACTAGGTGTTGTAGCAGAAGTTGTAAAATTATCAAATGTTTTTGTGTTTGTATTGGCAGTAACTACAATTGCTCTAGTACCTATTGTAAATGCTGTAGCAACTGAAGTGCCAGCATTATACCCAGATACTGGATCTACAGTAGCAGTTACGGTATAACTTCCTGCGTTTTTTGGTGGCGTAGCACTTGCTGAGTAAGTTGTTCCACTTACACCAACATAACTAAAAGTATAACTGGTACCGGTACCTGTATTTGTTGCCGCAATAGGTCCTTGACTTGAACCATTGTACGTATATGTTCCTATTGGAGTTACGGTAACCGTTGGAGTTACTGCGACAGCGCCAGCTGTAATAATACCTGCTATTGATGTAAAGTAAGTTGCATCGATATTAGTTGCACCAGATCCTGTAAAACCCCATGTTCCGTTAGACTGTAAAACACCCCCAAGAGTAAGGCTACCAACAGCTACATTTGCATCAACATTGGCAACAGCTGAATTAGCTATAATTAAGTCATTTGCCGCTGCACCTAGAGCAGTTGTGCTATTAATACTTAATGTTCCTGCACTGATGGTATTTGTACCAGTATAGGTATTTGCTCCGCTAAGCGTAACTGTACCTGAGGTCGTTTTTGTTACATTAGCTGTACCAGCAAGTCTTTTGCTAATAGTTCCGCTTTCTACTGCATAAGAAGTCGCTGTTAACGTTCCTGAAGCTCCTATAATAGAACCACTAGTTAGCGTTACTGCTCCTACCGTGTCACTAAAAGTTTGCATATCTAATGTTCCTCCTGATACAGTAACTGCATCAGCTGCTATTGCGTTATCAATACCATATTGTAGTGTTCCTGCGGAAACGGTAGTTAAACCTGTATACGTATTACTAGCTGAAAGAATAACTGTACCTGAAGTCGATTTTGTTAAACCTCCTGTGCCAGCAAGTATTTTGCTAATAGTTCCGCTTTCTACTGCATAAGAAGTTGCTGTTAACGTTCCTGAAGCTCCTATAATAGAACCACTAGTTAGCGTTACGCCTCCTACCGTATCATTAAAAGTTTGCATGTCTAATGTTCCTCCTGATACAGTAACTGCACCAGATGCTATTGCGTTAACAACACCATATTGAAGTGTTCCTGCGGAAACGGTAGTTAAACCTGTATACGTATTACTAGCTGAAAGAATAACTGTACCTGAAGTCGATTTTGTTAAACCTACTGAACCAGCAAGTATTTTGCTAATTGTTCCGCTTTCAACGGCATAAGAAGTCGCTGTTAATGCTCCTGTAGTTCCTGAAATAGTTCCACTCGTTAGTGTTACTGCTCCTACCGTGTCACTAAAAGTTTTCATATCTAATGTTCCTCCTGATACAGTAACTGCACCAGATGCTATTGCATCATCAATACCATATTCTAGTGTTCCTGCGGAAACAGTAGTATTACCACCATAGGTATTAGCTGCCGAAATTATAGCGGTGCTAGTTCCAATTTTAGTTAAACTTAGTGCCCCTGCTGCATTCGAAATTAATCCTGAAAGAGTCAACTGTTGACCTTCTGCACTAGCAACAGAAGTACCGCCAATGTTCAAGTTAATTGTACCTGAAACTATTGAAATAGGTGCAGCAATAGTTCGTGCAGAGCCATAACCATCAAGACCAGAATCTGTAACTGCAACCGTAACCGTTTTGCTAAAAGTTGCTGTATTAGATTGAATGGTTCCACCATTTAAAATAATATTACTAGCTGTACTTGCGCTATTTCCAAAAGCACCATCTAAACTTGCTTGGACTGTATTAGACGCTCTCAAAATTCCAGCAGTTACCGTTGTAGCTCCTGTATAGGTATTTGCTCCCGATACATCCATTGTACCAGCGCCCTCTTTTGTAATTCCACCAGTGTTGCTTATAATACCACTTATGGTTAAGTCTGAAGCGGTAGTCCCATCATCAGCTACTGAAAAAGTTCTTGTGGCTGCTCCTAAAGCTAATGGCGCAGCTATTGTAGCACCACTAGTTCCCGCACCAGAAGCATCTGTAACGGTAACAGTGCCATTTACAGTTAATACACCTGAACCCGTTATACTAGAACCAGCTGTTGCACCACATTCTAGAGCAAGACCTGTTGCTGAGCCAAGTGTAAATGTAGATAAAGCAAGTGTAGTTCCTGCATTAACCGTTACTACACCAGTAGCAGTTGTGTTAGCAGCAAGTGTTTTTGCGCCACTACCTGATGTTTTTAAATTAAAATAGCTATAAGTCGCTATCTGTTGGGCTCCTGCTCCATTATACTCTACAGTTCCTGTAGAGGCAACTATAGTACCACCAGAGATGGCTCCTCCTACTTTTACCAAACCAGCACCTGAAAAGCTAATTGCATTTCTTGCAGCAACACCACTCATTACTATATTTCCTGAAACTGTAACAGTTCCTGTAGAAATTCTTATTTCATTATCACTAGTACCAGCATGAGTACTTCCTAAGGCTATTGAAGCACAAGTTAATGATCCCGCACCTACATTTATATTCTTTTGTATAGCAGTACCTGATGTTATTGCACCTATGGTAACTGCACCTGTAACTGATAAAGAATTTGTACCTAGAGTTACCACATTACTAACAGTACCTCCAGTCATTGTAAATGACTTACAAACTGCATTAACATCTACGGTTACATTAATACCATCGGGTATCGTAACATCATGAACACTGGTTGGCACTAGGCTTAAAGACCAGTTTGCTCCTGTATTCCAGGTGCCACCAGTTGCACCAATGTAATTATTAGTTTGAGCTGAGACAGTACCCACAAATAATAAACTCAACAGCACTAATGCCATCGCGAAAGAGTTATTTGAAGGTTTCTTCTTGCCATTAGCCTTGCCGTAAGACGTTTCGTCACGAAGTGTCAACGAAAGTCCCGTTTGGGTTATGCTGCTAAAAAATGCAGCAATCATTTGCTCTAAAGGTAAGAGCGCGGTTTTTAAAAAGTCAAAAAGGGTATTTACTCTTTTTGTTTTTACTGTTGTTTTCATACTATTTAATTTAAACGTTAATTTAAAAAAGTGGCTATTTATAAAGGAACCACCACTTTTCAGATTGTTAATCTTTTTTTTGGTACTTGAATTAAGGTAATTAAGTAAAAATGTTTACTGAATTAAAAATAATTATAACAACTAAGTAAGAAATCCTGTAAAGGATAACTGCATTTTTGAGTTACCTTCACAAAATTCAACTTAATATGGAGCTTATACCAGTCATAAAAATTCTGGTTTGTGTACTTGCGTTTGTATACGATTGCCTCAAACGGACATCGACGTACAACAGCATAAAAAACAGGCTGTAGGTCAGCTCTGCAACTACTTTAAAATTAAGTAATTTTTTTCATAATAATTTTGGCTTTTTTGGTGATGGTTAATATTATTTAAAATACAATTGGTTAAAAAGTGTTTATTGGGGACTAAAACTTTTACAAAACTAGTCCCATTTTTCAAAACAAACCTATCAAAAATGGTTCAATTGTGATGCGAATTTGTTTCATTATTGAACTATTTATCCGTTTAATCTTTAAATTTACTGGAATAATTTGTATGTTTGGCTATGCCAAAAAAGATAATATTAGAAATAGCAGAGCGTGTTGAATTTTTACAAAGAGAACATTCCAAATCCAAAGGTCTTCTTAAAAAAGACCGAATAAAAACCTTACTTTATATTAAAGAGGGTAAATTTCATTTTCAAAGCGACATCGGGAAAAAGCTTGGGAGATCAGAGAAAACAATACGTGGGTGGTTGCAGCAATATTTAAATGACGGATATTTAAGCCTTGTAGAGGTAAAAAGTGGCGGCAATAACACCAAGACAATTTCTGAGAAAGCTCAGTTTTTTATTGCTGAAAAAGTTAATAATAAAAACACAACGATCACATCTTATGTAGAATTGCAGTTGCTCATTNGGAATTATAAAACCAAGCTTAAAGTAGCAAGGAAATCACATCATAAAAAAGATGAAACGGATGAAGAACTTTTTAAAAAACTTTGAAATTTCTAAAACAAATAAACTACCCCGGGGCATAGTCCAAAAGGTATTAAAAAAGTTTTAGTTGATTTGAATAAATTTTCTAGTCCAATCGTTGTGGTATAATGCAGCAGTATATTTCATTTTGTCCAATTTTTATTGGACTAATTTTAAATAACAAGCGGTATAACCTAGTATTTCAGCATTAATCTATTTATAGAATATAATTGTACATATTGAATAAGCATTTTTTAAACAAATAAACCTGTCTATTGACAGGTTTAAGAGTTAATTTTAAATAAAATCTTAGGAAATACTATTGCACTACAATGGTTACTGTGTCTATATTTCTGTTATAAGTATATTCACTAGCTGATGAAGTGCTATTATAAATATAACCAGAACCTGAATAGTTTTTATCGCTTAATCTAGTTCCCAATAAAGTTACTACATAGGTTCCAGGAGTAGAAAATTTATAGGAATATGTCAATTCATTTCTGTTCAGAGCCACACCAGTAGAAAATCCTCCCACAGGAGTTAATAATATACTTAAATTAGTAAAATAAGTGACCACTAGGTTACCACAATCACCAAATGTTTTGAGTGTTGGCATTAATTCTCTTATGCGATTTGCAGCGGTATCTTTATAATAAGATTTGTCTACTAATGCCTCTAAGCCTGCAATTATTACAGTAGCATCAAGTGTTGCCTTAGGATTTAAAAGATTAAATGCTAATATTTCAGCATTCAAAATAGGAGTCCAAGTGTCTAAGCGAGCTTTTGTTAATACATATTCCTCTTGATCAACTTTTTTTCCTCCAGTAATCACTAAATAACTGTTGGCAAAAACGTGAGAAAATGGCTTAAAATCGATGGGATTGATTCCCGTATCTCCAGTATAAACCACATAAGTTTCGGCATTACCTGACATTGTAAATGATACAGTTTCATTAACAGCTACTGTTGTTTTATCAGCTTCTATACTTACCCAGGTATCTAACTCATCTTTATCGCAAGAAGTGAAAGAAAACAAAAGGGTTAAGAGCATTAAAATACATATTGAATATTTGGTTTTCATACTATTTTTAATTAATTAATTGTATCCAGGATTATTAGGTCCTATAGATGGATTTGCCAGTCTCTCACTATTTGGTATTGGCAATAACATATGAAAGTCCTGAACTTTTTCAGTAATTTTATTCCATTCTTCAGTTTGTCCATTATTTCCTGTCCAATATTTAGTCCATTTATTTTGTGTAGTTGCAGCCGGCTGTGTAATTGAAGGCAAAGGAGGCCATTGAACTACAGGTGCTTCTAATGACTTGGTAGTCATTTTATTAACCATATTACGCAAAGTAGTCTTTAGGGAACCCCAACGAACTAAATCAAACCATCTTTTGCCTTCAGTACTTAACTCTCTACTTCGCTCATAGAAGATATAATCTCTAAAAGCAGCTTGAGATGAAACCAAAGGGTTATCAAGAGTCAAATCGGCTAAACCAGTCGATTTTTGAAGTGTCAAGGTACGAGGTAAAACATCAGCGTGCACTCCTTCTCTATTAATATTTCTAGCCCTGCTTCTAAGTTGGTTTAAAGCATCTATAGCCGGTTGTGTTGGGCCACTAGTACTAGTTTCGTTTAAAGCCTCTGCATAAATTAACAATACTTCAGCATATCTAAATATTGGCCAGTTGACATCATAATCACTTGTTTGAAGAACGAAATTAGGACTACGAACAGGATAACGCCTAAATTTTGCAGCAGCTACAGGTTCATTATCGACAGCGCTCAATCTTGTAAACTTACCGGTAGCGGAAACTATTTTAATTCTTGCATCTGTCCATTGCAAGCGAACACTATCTGCTTTTTCATAATAATATTGGTGATACGGATTCGCTCTTATAGCACCTTGTGAACCTCCAGAGATCAAATTATCTACCCCTGATGCATCTGAAGCAATACCCATATTAATACCAATTGTATTTCCTACCCCTAATCCTGGTGATTTAAATTGTACATCAAAAACAATTTCATCATTATTTTTATTTTCCACTATAAACGCATCTGAAAAATAAGGACACAACCTATATCTATTTGAATCAATTACCTCTTTAGAATAACTAGCCGCCAAATCAAAATCGGCAAGGCCATCTCCAGTATTATCTCGTTTTGCCATACTCCCTCTTGTAAGATAGACGCTCGCTAATAAAGTTTTAGCGGCATCTTGTGTAGCATGTCCTGCTAAAAAGGCTGTTTTTACTTTTAAATGATCCACTCCATATTCAAGATCTTCAATAATATTTTCATATATAGTAGCTACAGGGGTTCTAGTAATATTGAGATTATTAAATGAAGTCGTTTCTGAATCTTTATAAGGCACATCCCCAAAATAGCGAATCAAATTAAAGTACAATAACGCCCTAATAAATTTTGCTTCGGCTACTAAATTATTTCTTTTTGTAACATCCATATTAATATTTGGAATTTTAGATATCGCTAGATTAGCTCGATTTATTCCTTTATAATGATCTCTCCAAATGGGCAAAATCACTTCAATATTATCTGCAGTGAAAGTAAATAAATTAAATCCTGAACGAGGTACTCTTGAACCAGCGTAAGTTTCATCTGTAGTGAATTCCAATTGACTTTGGCCGTAAACACCTTCAAGCTGCAACGAACTATATACACCTACAATTGCAGCTATGGCATTGGCTTCCGTTTTAAATGAATTTTCAGCTAATGGTTGAGAAACTGGAGTTTCTTCTAATAAGTCGCTACAGGCTACAAAACCTGAAGCTAATACAATAAGATATAAATATTTGATTTGATTTTTCATTACTTTTTTTTTAAAAATTAAGTGAAAGGCCCAATGTTATAGTCGTGTTACGTGGATAACTGCCCAAATCTACACCTCCGCCAACTCTACCTGCTGTTCCTCCTATTGAATTAACTTCTGGATCAAACCAAGAATATCTAGTAAGCATAAAAGGATTATTTATTCTGGCAAACAGTCTAAATTTGTTGGCTTTTAAACTTTCAACAACCGATTTAGGCATTGTATAACCTAATGTGATAAAGTCACACTTTAAAAAAGAGCCGTCTTCCACATAAGCACTTCTAAATAAAGAGGAATAAACTCCATTTGTATTTTCACCATGAAAGGTGCCAGTTGGATTATAGGCTGCACTATACGAATTATCAGACATAGATTTTAATATGTTCCAATTATTAATATTTCCCTTATCTAAATTTCCAATATTTCCATTTATTACATCGTTCCCATAGGAAAAGCGTAAAAAGAAACTAAAGTCAAAATTTTTATACGTGAATTCATTATTCAATCCTCCTATAAAATTTGGATTTGTATTAGCTATTGGCACTTTGTCATAACTATTAATTAAACCATCTCCGTTGACGTCATAAATCTTGACTTGTCCGTTATTATTAATATCTGGAATTCCAACACCAACTTGTATAGGACTATTTGCCGCTTCTGTCTGATTGTTAATAATTTGATCTTCAATGTATCCATAATAAATACCAGTTGACTGTCCTACACGAATTAAAATTTCATTGTTGAATTTACTAGGAAAAACATTAGCATCAAAATAAAATTCATCTTTATCTCCTAAATCTAGCACCTTATTTCTATTAAATGAAAAAGTAAAATCAGATCTCCATTTAAAATCATTATTATCAATATTGATTGAATTAACTGTTAATTCAAACCCTTTATTGCTAAACGACCCAATGTTTTTTAAAGCAGTTTCATAACCTGAGGATAAAGGCAATTGAACGTCTAACAATAAATCAGTTGTTTTTTTAGAATAGGTTTCGGCAGTAATTGTTAAACGATTTTTAAAAAAACTTAAATCAATACCTAAATTGTATTGTGCAGTAGTTTCCCATTTCAAGTCAGGATTAGATACATGAAGCGGCACTACTCCAGTATAAAACACATCATTAAAAACATAATTTCCAGACTCTAATAAATATAACGAGCTATAGGCCGGTATCTGGTTATTACCAGTTACTCCATAGGATGCTCTCAACTTGAAGTTATCAAAAATATTCAATTTTTGGATAAATGATTCCTCTGACAATGTCCATCCTAAGGCAACAGAAGGGAAATAACCCCATTTATTTTCTTTGCCAAATTTTGATGAAGCGTCCGCTCTAACGGAAGCTGTTAAAAGGTATTTATTATTATACCCATACGACACTCTCCCTAAAAAAGACGCTAAGGTTTCTTTAGCTATATTATTTGAAGGAAAAGTAGGTAAAACCGCACTTGACAAATCATTAAAACCATTCGTTTGATTGCTAAATCCTGTTGCTCCACCTGTGAATAAACTTTTTCGATTATCTGAAAATTCTCCAACTGCTGTAGCATTAATATTGTGCTTGTCAAAAACTTTCTTATAATTGAATCGAGATTCAAATACTTGATTTAAAGTTTCAATTTTTTCAAATTCTGCTATTCCATTTTGCTTGAATCCTTTCAATACAGTTGAAGGTAAAAAGGCTTGATTATTGATATACCCGCGATTAAATCCATAACTAGTATAGAAAGTCAAATTATTAGCCACTTTTGTTTCGTAAAAAACGTTTCCAATTATCCTAGTACTTTGAGTTTCATTATCCACTTCTTTAAGGTACGTAATAACATTTTCATTATCTCCAGTGTTTGTATCAGGGTCAATATCAATAGCTCCAAGTTGAAAATCAATAGGCTGAAAAGGATTGGTTGAAAAAACCTTTTTAAAAACACCATCAGCATCTTTATCAAGACTTCTTCCAATATTTTTGGTAAATGCTAATTTAATATTAGTTCCAATTCTAGTATTTTTACCAATAGATTGAACTATATTCGAATTTAAATTATATCTTTTAAAGTTAGTCTCAATAACTACACCTTCTTGATCTAAATAATTACCCGATATTTGATAATTTAATCCCTCTTTACTTCCGCCACCCATACTAAGATCCATCCTCCTTGTTAAGGCAAACTGAGTCGCCTTTTTAGCCCAATCTACTCCTTGTGCATTCACATTTTTTTTATCTTGCCAATAAGTACTCAAGTTATCAGTGGTTCCATTCAAATAATTTACTTTATCTGTAATTATGCGATAATCTATATACTCTGAATCCGAAAGAACCCTTGGAAATCTTGTTACAAATGATGTACCCGAACTTAATGTTGCAGTCATGACTGGTTTTCCTTCCTTTCCTAGTTTTGTTGTAATAATTATTACTCCATTCGATCCTCTTGCACCGTAGATAGCTGTTGCAGAGGCATCTTTTAAAACTTCGACTGACTTAATCTGACCAGGGTCTATATCCGATAATGGATTTGATGAGGCATTATCATCTGGAACAATAGGAAAACCATCAATAACATACAAAGGCTGATTACCACTCGTCAATGAACTACCACCACGAATAATAGCTTTTACTCCTGAACCCAATCCGTTATCGTTTTGTGTTATTTGCAAACCAGCAACACGACCTGCTAATGCCGTTTGAAGATCTACAGGATCGCCTTTCTCAATACTGGTTCCTCTCACAGTAGAAACAGCTCCTGTTAAATCCTTTTTCTTAACAGTTCCATATCCGATTACTACAACTTCATTCAAAGCAGCATTCAATTCTTCAAGAACAATTTTAATAGAATTTCCTTTTATTTTGACTTCTTTTTTATCAAATCCTACACTTGAAATAACCAAGACGTCTCCGGTTTTTGCTTTTATTTTAAAAACTCCATCAAAATCAGTTAAAACCCCATTTTTAGTTCCTTTTATGATTACATTAGCACCAGGTACTGGCAATCCTTTAACATCATTAACAACTCCTTCTATCGTGGTTTGAGCGAATAGAGATATAGAAAATATTAAAAAAACAGTTGTTAATAATTTAAATTTCATTTTTTTGGTTTATTAATTTGACAATTTACGAATAAATAAAAATTTAAATACCTTAAAAAATAAATCTCTACATAAGGCATGTAAAATTTCAATCTTATTACACAATAAATTGTAAAGTCAAAAATAAGCTTCTAAGAAGATTTAGGCTAGTACAAAAAGTCTCTTTTATAGAGTGAATTTGTCTCAATTTATACAGCCCGTGATTTATTTGAATCGTACAACTGCTATAAAACCTCAAAATACAATTATGTTTAGAGCGAAATATTTATTTAATTATTGACTTTACTCAAAAAAAAACTTCCGGAAAACCGGAAGTTTATATGTTTTTGAAGGTTTTCTTTTTATTCGTTACCTTCTTTTTTCCCTTCAGCTTTAGCTTTCTGCATATTGGCTTTCTGAATTTCTAACTGTGCAGGGGTTAATACTTCTTTAACTTTTTTATTAAGTTCTTTAACTTTTACTTTATTGGCATCTGCATGATCTGGATTTTCCTTGCTGTCTTTTTTCAATACCGATTGTTCTTCAAGAATTGGTTTTAAACTAGCTTGTTGATCTGCTGTTAAAGATAATTCGGTTGTCATCTTTTGCAACATTTTATCAGCACCCCCTTTTTTATCTGCTTCTTGAGCAAACCCATTTAAACCAGCAGCCAATAAAGCTACTAAAATTACTTTTTTCATTATTTATTTATTTTTAAGTTAATTATGATAAGACACTAATTATATAAAAAAGTTTAATTGAATTTAAGAATTAATTTATTTTAACGTAAATGGATTGTAAACCAATTTTTATTTAAATAAAAAAAACGGAAAATAATTAATTCATTTTTATCTAACCAATAATTTATATGTTTCAAAATTATTCTATAAAAAGACATCTATCAATCTAAAAAGTTCCTTTTATAGTATCAATTTGTTTCAATCAAATACATTTTGGAGATGCAAATAAATACTGAACATCAAGTTAAGCTACATTTTTGTAATTAATTTGATTGTTAAATTCTTCAATATTTGCATAGCTCAAACTTATCTTGACTGAAGTTTTTTACAAAGTTGATCAAACGATTCTTTGCCCTCGTATTTGAGAATTTGAGAATGACGCCCTTCTAAAAGCACTGGACTTGTTTTTCCAAAAGCTTTCAATTCATATCCTTTAGGTTTATCACTCCAATTGAAAACCCCAAGGTAAATATCCTTATCCTTTCGGGCAATTATTAACTCGAACCCATCCTGTTTGCTAGTTCCATGCTCCCAAAAATCCAACGGCACGGTCTCATCCATTGCTGGAAACTCAAAAACTTCTTTTGATAATGCTTTACGTTCTGGGCGAAGTGTCATTAAATTATCACTTTGTAAACGGGTAGTACCGTAAAGTTTATTAAAATCGGCCCACATTTGAGCTTCATTCATCGTCATACTATGTCCGTGTTTTACATCTTCTTGAGACACCGTTGAGTCTTCGTCTATGGCTTCGCGGAAAACGAGGTAATCGGCATCTCCATTGAATACTTTACCACTTAGGTAAAAGTTACTTAAATTACCCAAACAGCGTTCTGGAAAAGCTTGGTAAATAGGATTGATGTCGCCACCTGTTCGCATACCATCTACAAACCCAATAGTTGGTCCAAAAACAGCAGAACAGCCCAAGAAATAGATATCATCTCCCATGGCTTGTCTCATGGTTTTCATTCCTAAACGAAAACGTTCAACCCCTGTGATTGTAGGGTCGTAGGCTTTAAAACTTTTAACATGTTTGTTTTTAAGTTTAATATCATTCTCAAGGCCATAACGCATAAAATCTACCTTAAAATAACGAATTCCCCAATTATCCTTCATGTTTTTTATGCAATCTGCTATATGTGCTCTAGCTCCAGGATGAGAATAATCGAAGTAAATGTAACGCATAACTTTGTCTGCTTTTTGATTCTCTTCGACCACCAACTTTCCATCCTGATCGTGAAGGAAGTACTCGGGATGAGTTTTATAAATTTCAGATGCTTCATCCCCTCTAAAACCATCAAAATGGATTCCAGGAGTTTTTCCTTCGGACGTAATCCGACTAACTATCTCCTTGACACCACCAGGTAAAAGACCTGAGTTCAACGTTTTATAATCTCCTCGTTCCGTCCACCATCCACCATCAATTTGAATCATATTTACCTGGGGAGCCAATTGATTCAATTGATCCATATTACCATAAATGTCTTTTGGCGTGAATACTCTACCGTAATAATCCCAAGTTGCCCAACCTTTGAAATCGGCGGGTTTGAGCTTGGTAATTTTATTTTCGGCAGCAATCGCCGTTCCAAATTGATCCAGTAATTCAAGCCAGTTGTTAGCACGTCTAAGAACGATTTGTTCGTATTGTATGGTCTGTCCTGGTTTTAGTTGTTTGCCTTCTCCATCAGACCATACTTCGAAAACACCTTGTTTTAATGTGAAATTCGGCATAAATATTCTCCAAGAAGTTGCACCTGCAAATAAATATTGACCGTCTGATAATCGTAACATCTCATACATGTTACTCGAACTACGATTTGTTTGACTGCCTATCTTCTGTTTAAGCAAAGGCGTGCGACCCATACAGCTTCCTCCATAAACCATGTCTAAGTTGTCAGACAAATGGGCGTCTAGCAGAATGTTAATAGAGATTCTTTCAATTGTAATTGATTTATTCCCTTTGTTGGATAATGTTATAGACAACTGCTGAAAGCCATTTTCAATTTCTTTTAAACTATTGGAAGTCGACACTGTACCGTTAGCCCTAACATCAACCTTAATTTCTTTCCATTGCTGAGTTGTTCCGGCAAAAGACATTAAAACGTTTAAAAACACTATCGAAAGTGTCGTAACTGTTTTTTTAATTTTCTTAGTCATTTTATGAATATGTATTTTAGTTTAAGCTTTTAACAAATCTGATTGAAAAACAGCTTTGTTTCATTTTACAAATTAAGTCTTGATTAAAAATTCTAATTTGTTTTGTAATTTTTATTAAACTCAAATTTTCTAACCTCCTTGATCTTTGTTACAAATTTACTGTAGCCCTTTTTTATATATAGATGGAATTAGTCTCATTTGTAATATAGATTTGTTTCATTTATAGATTGACGCCTTTAAATAAATAGAAAAACAATTTTTTTGGTTATTATTATACAAATATGAAATAGGTATTAAGAAAATAAGATTCAAATTGTTTTTACGAACTTAAAAAGAGACTATTCAAAATAAAATTGACACAGCCTCTTGTGTAATTTTTTTATATTTTTTATCAGAAATATTGATTATCCCTTTTAGCTATTTATAATACTCTAATTTAAGCATGAAAAATCAAAACCACATAGGTCTTTTGTATGACCCTTTTCAAGACATGACATTTATGTAAAAATTAATTTTTCGGTTTGCTCTTCATAATTTCAATCATATGAAAAACATCGTCCTCTTTATCCTCACTCACCAAGGAGAAATCGCTGTTTCGAGATCCTTTATTGGCAAACGCTCCATCGGCGATGGTGATGCTTTTGCTCACCCACCTGCCAGTGTTGGCTTTGGTGATGGCAACTGCGGTTTTGTCCGGATCGGATGAGGAATCATAACGAACTGAAAAATTCCCAATACCCTTATCCAGATAGATGATTTTCAAAGTGATTGACTCCTTAGCTTTCGTCGATAAAAAATTATCATCCAGATCAAAATACATCCGGTTCCGCCCACTTGAATTTTCAAACCCTCGAGCATAGCGACCATAGGGCTGATCTATGGGTCCGACCCGCCATAACCCGACACTAGTTTCATTCTCGTCAATCTGTGTAATAAATCGGCTATAGTTTCTGGCAATGAGCTCGAATCCCACATCGTTCATCGCCTTGGCTTCATAGAGATAATTGGACCCTGAGAGGGAAGTAGCGGCATGCAGATCACCGACTTTCGCTCCGTATGTATTGAATTCCGACGCAATTTTATTCATCCGCTCTGCGTTGCTCTGCGTAGCCTTCCCATATTTTTCCTCAGGAAAGCGAACTGTATCGGCACTATCGAGCACATCTCGAAGGGCGATAAAGGCATACGGGCTGGTCTGCGGTTGTTTGTAATAGGAATAGCGACTGGCGAAAGCAAAGCCTTCATCGTATTTGCCCGTTTTTACTGCGTTATAATCAACCTCCCAAAGATCAAGCCCTCTATCCACTGTGGAAATGGCGGTCCAGTAATAATTCCAAATCGGATTTTCCTGAAATATTCCACCCTGTGCGAATTTAGAAAACTCGCCGCGCACAAACTCCGGTTTCTTGCCGTTCAAGCCGTAAAAAGTGGGACGAAGCTCAATGTCCTGCTTTATTTCACCATTAGCTTGATAACCAATGGCAATAGTAAATTGCTGTTTTCGGAGCTCAATAGGGTAGTTTTGACGAAGCCAATTTGCGTAAAGCAGTTCACCTGCTTTTGCGCCCTTAGCACCTTTCATCACCGCAGGATTGCTCTCATCGTCGACATTAAACAGGAATCGGATATGTTTGAGTTCTGGCTTATCGAAGGCTTCGTAGAAACGCTTAGTAGCTCCGCTGCAAAACTCTAAATACTGCTGAGCACTAATTTTATATTTCTGGTCAATGGGTGTACCTTTGTAAAGTTGCCTATCACCTGTAGATCCAAAGGCAGGCTGTATAAATGCAAAGACCTTTCTCTCCTGTTCAGTTAGTGATGCAATGTGTTCCGCCAGCTTGAAGATAAAACGGTTGAAGTAATTGATGTAGTTTTGATCGAGGTAATATGGGAAATAATCTTTTCCCTTGCCACCTTTTACAGCCACTTTCGGAACCCCTTGTTCATAAATCCATTCCGGTGAGTGAGGACCAGTCCACAAGACGAAATAGTAATAATACTTCTCCTTTACGGCATTACGGATTTGAGAATCCATTTTCGACCAGTCATACACCTCTGGGCTTGTCTCTATGTCAGCCCACTTAACTCTATCGGCAGCCCCTTTAATGAAAGGAAACCGCTCTGTATCTATTCTTTCATTCTTGCAATTGGTAAAGAACCCTGCCCACTGAGGGCGCTCGAAATCTTTTTTTTCATTTCCCTTTTTTTGTGAAAATGTCAATTGAGATAGTCCTAATATTAACAATAAGAAAGTAGCCCATTTTTTAATTCTTCCACGTTTCATAGTGCTATTTATTTCTTTTATCTTTTTTTACCTTTTCTCTTTTACCTTTCTTCTCTTTATCACCCTCAACGGCGTTTTCGCCTTTTCCATATTTGGTTCCTTTAGCACTACCCTTGAAAGCACGATTCTCTTCTTGAGGTCTTAATAAAGGTAGCTCTTGTTCTCCGCGGTGAACTTCTACAAGACTAAATATATCATCTTTATCATCCGCATTCAATAGTACAAAGTCAGCCCCTTTTGTTCCTCCATTTTTGAAAACGGCATCTTTAATAGTTATTACTTCATGATGCCATTTTTGGTCCCCTTTTCCAGTTACTGTCATTGCTGTCTTCATAGTTTTGTTTCCTGCATCGTAATCTAGTTTCCATTTAGAACCTTCCATGGCATCATACCAAACCACAGTTATCGACATTATTTTAGGTTTATTATCTTGAGAAAAACCTTCATGAAGTTTGAAGTACATTGCATCTTTGCCCGTTGCGTGTTCAAATCCTCTTGCAAACCTTGAATAAATAGAAGAGGAATCCGTGATAGGTCCGCCCACTCGCCATAATGGAATTGAAGTAGCATCTGGTTCAATTTGATAGAGTAATCTGGAGTAATTATCGGGCCAAATTTCCCAGCCCGCATCATTAAAACCAACTTGGTCGCCACGTTGCTTCACTTGCCCCATTTTAAGTGCATTTTTATCGTCGTTTGCTGCTCCATATTTAGCATATTCGTCAGTAATTTTTTCCATACGCTCTATATTTCCATGCGATGCTTTACCGTACTTGTCCTCTGGATAAGCCTTTGTATCGGCTGCATTCAAACCTTTATGCAATGCACAGAAAGCATCTGTCGCGGTTTCAGGGTGTATTTGCCCTGCATACTTATTGAAAAAATAGAATGAAAAATCAAAGCCTTGTTCCTTGCTAACCTTCAAAGCGCCGCTTGTTACATCCCAAACACTTTGACCCGCATTCAAGGCATTAATTGCTCCCCAATAAAAGTTGAGTTGAACATTCAGTTGATACCAAGGACGCGTCCAGGTTTGGTCCATCTCGGAGCGACGAAAAAGCGTTACCTCTTTTGGGTCAACTAGATAAGGCAAAAACGTGTTTACTGCATCAATTTCTCCACTTAAATGATGTCCTCTCGAAAGTGCTCCATTTTTGATGCCAAAACCATCTTTAAGGTTCTTAATGGCCCAATCCCATTCTTGAACAAAATTATTTTTACCGTCATTACTTTGGGGTTCTAGATTGTTGAGAAGCATGCTAATATTCAATCCTGATTGTTTACCAAACAATTTATTATGCAAGGCAAAGGTTTCAAGACGGAATTCTCTCCATTTAGCACTTTTCGTAGGTAAAGAATAATTTGTATCTATAGGCTCGCCTTTATAGGCACACTCATCTCCTGTACATCCTGTTTTAACTTGGATAAACGAAATACATCTTATTTTTTCTTTAGAAAAGCTACTGATGTGCTTAGCCACTTCTGTTAGAAAACGGTGATAATACTTTTTATATTCTGGAGATACGTAATATGGATAATGGTCGAATGCACCGGGATTTTTAGTAGCGTTTGTAGTTACCTTAGGTACCCCTTTTTCATAAACCCATTCTGGTGTTTTAGGCCCTGCCTCAAACGAAATGTATAACGAAATTTTTTCTTTATAGGCTCTTTCAATGGCCTTATCTAATATAGACCAGTCATATTCCCCCGATGTTTTCTCAACTTCGTTCCAAGGAAAATCACAGGATGTTCCTTTTAAAAATGGATACTGCTTGATATCCATAGCCTCTCCACGATCCCAAACACCAAAAGAGCTAGGTTGTGGACCTACCTGACTTATAACTGTGTTGGAGAAAGCAATAAGGGCAATAAGGATAATTTTTTTTCTAATATTAAAGCTTTCTAAACTATATTTGTTCATAATTAAAATTTTATTATTTATTATTTAAGACTGTTAAATTTAATAATGGTTTAAAATATAAAAACATCATTTTATGTTTAATTGATATCGTTTAAGTTATATTTATTATTCGTCTTTGAATTCTTTTGGGGCTTTCCCAGTCCATTCTTTCCACCAGTTTAACTAGGCATCGTAAATCTTTTGTACCACTTCAGATTTTTTTAAACAAAATACTTGCCTTATTCCCAAAAAGGATGTTCTAATAATTGAAAGTTTTTGAAAAAAAGAAGAAGCTACATTCAAACAATTTGAAGCTTCACAAAAAAAGGGGTCTGTAAAAAATTTAAACATATTTTTTATGAGTTAAGTTTATTTTACTCCCATCTTACGTTTGTAAAAAATTGTCAATATCATCTACAAAAATGAGGTATAATTATCTTTAACAAGTTGCAAATAGTTTCAATGATGATGTGAAAATGTGTCATTTTTTGATGAATACAATTTTTACGAACCTAATTTAATAACATATTGATTTAATTGTGCTAAGAAAAAAGGAGATTATAAAAAATAGGATTTATCAATTTGATGACGATATAAGAGCATTACTTCAATTTTGGTTATCTTAAAATTAGAGTTTAAACTTTACTAGAATTCTTTTTTTTCCTTTTTTGGACTTCCTGCACTTATACTCTTTTTTATTATTTTATTTTTCGGTTTACTGCCATCGTCTTTTTACCTCTACTGAAGCCCTTTAATAAATCTAAGCTCGTTGGCGGTAAAACAGGGGAAGTTCTAGCTCGCTAAAAAGGTCTTCTATATTACTAAAAAAAAGCATCTTTGTTATTCGTATTTAATAAACAACCTCGGGGCAAAGTCCCAGAGGTATTAACGAAATACTGCATCTTTAATTAGTATTGCCTTGTGACGCCATTTTTTATCCACTTTGACATAACATCAATGCATTTTTAATTGTTTTAGTACTAACGGATTGTTGTATTAAATTCTTTTCTTATCATTTTAAAAAGCCCATCAACTACAAATAACAATATGAAAGAGCAAGACCTGCATTTAACTCAAATTCTTTATACAAAAACACTCATGCCCTTAATAAACAGTATTTTAATCTGTTTTTATTTATGAAGTGTTAGTAAATGACACAAAAGTACCTAATCATTGAAACTTTATTACGTATTCAAAGTATAGGTTTTTATTAATTTTGATATGTATCTAGAATTTTTATTAAAAGCAAACATGTAAAGTATTGAAAATAAATATTTTAAATAAATCCATTTAGTAATAATCTTTCCTAATGTACGATTTTTTATAATTTCATAATGCCATGAAAAAATATGTTCTCTTTCTATTTCTTTTACCGATAGTGACTTTTGGGCAAACTGTTACTGCTGGATTAATAGCAGCGGATCAAACTATTTGCACTGGTAGTACCCCCGCAGCTTTAACATCTACCACAGATGGTACCACAACATCAGGTATACTTTCCTATCAATGGCAGACTAATGCAAGTGGCAGTTATGTTACTATTTCAGGCGCAACTGCTTCTACATATGCACCACCAGCCTTAACCGCTACTACCAATTATAAAAGAAGAACCGTTGCTGATAATGGCGGAACTCTAACTTATTCTAGTTATGCCACGCCAATAACAATTACTGTCAATGCAAATTTATCAGCAGGTGCAATAACACCCACTACAGCTCAAACCTTTTGCCAAGGGTCAAGCGGAAATCAATTAAACGTTGCAGTAACAGGCGGAGGCACATTCACAAGACAATGGGGTAAGCGCTCTGTATCAGGCGGAGTTATTACCTACCTTAGTCCAACCGGTGCCAATTTTACTCCAACACTAGGTAATTTGGGAGTTGGAGCATGGTTTGTAGTTTGTACTATAACACCTACTTGTGGTAGCGCAACAGTTTCTAACGAAGTACCCGTAACCATAAATCCAACCCCTACGTTGACAGGTGCATCTCAAGCCGCGCCCGTTTGTGAAGGTTCCGTCGCCACTATAAATTTGACAGGAATGTTACCCAATACTACATCAACCTTAGCATATCAACTTGCGGGAACTCCCCAACCAGATGTAACAGGTTTGGTTTCTGATGCTTCTGGGAATACCAGTTTTAGCATAGTAGCTCCTAGCTCACTAAATTTTAGAATTTTATCCATCACCACCACCAGCACGACGCCCAATTGTATAACAAGCATAGGTGCAGGTACTAGTTTTCCGCTGTCAGTACCAACGATAACTTCTGGGTCTATAGGGACTGCGCAAACTATTTGTGGTGGAACTGCACCTGCTACTTTAACCTCTACTTTAGATGGTACAGGGTCAGGAACAATTTCTTATGAATGGCAAGCTGATGATGGTACGGGTTATGTTACCATTTCGGAGGCTATCACTTCCACTTATGCACCACCAACTTTAACCACAACTACTAGTTATAAACGAAGAACCCTTTCCACTTTCGGTGGAATAACTTGTTATTCAGGATATAGCACCCCAATAACTATTAAAGTTAATATTTTAACTGCAGGTGTCACAGGCGGTGCAGCAACTATATGCTCTGGAAACGATCGGATTATATCCCAATTAGCCCCAGGAACTGCAACAACAGGCGTCATTGGAAGAACTTATGAGTGGCAAGCTAATGATGGTACAGGTTGGGATACCATTCCTCTTGCAATAGATGATAATTATCCAACCCCTATTTTAACCATAACCACTAGTTACAGAAGAAGAACAGTAGCCATAAGCGGTGGCACCACTTGTTACTCTAATTATGCTACTCCAGTTACTATTACAGTAAATAGCGTAGATAAGGGAAAAATAGGAACAAAACAATCTATTTGTGCTGGAGACACACCTGCGCCATTAACATCAGTAACATCAGGAACAGGTGTAGGCGCTATTACCTATGAATGGCAATCCAGAGTCTTACCCGCTATTTTTACAGATATACTGGGAGCCACTGGGCCTACATATTCTCCTGGAGTCACAACCGTACAGACGAGTTACCGCAGAAGAGCGATTTCTACATTAAATGGCTTAACTTGTGTTTCTGAATTTGACGCTTTAACCATTAAAGTAAATGAACCAGAGGAAGGCATTATAGGAACAGACCAGACTATTTGTTCAGGGACTACCCCAGCTACTTTAACCTCAATAGAAGATGGACAAGCCCCAGGTACTATTACCTATGAATGGCAAGCTAATGATGGTGCCGGCTATGTTACCATTCCGAGCGCGATACTGTCAACCTACACTCCACCAGCACTAACAGTAACTACGAGTTATCAGAGAAGAACGACCGGTCAGTGCGCGGGATTACCTACTTATTCTGTCTGGACTACTGCAGTAACTATTACAGTAAATGCTGTAACAGCAGGGACAATAGGAACAAACCAAACGTATTGCACCGCGGCTACCTCAGCAACCTTACCCTCAACATTAGCAGGAACAGGTTCAGGCACCATTACTTACGAATGGCAAACCAATGCCAGTGGTTCTTATGCTACCATTCCAGGAGCAACAACGCCAATCTACTCACCTCCATTACTAACAGCAACTACGAGTTATCAAAGAAGAACGATTTCTACACTAAATGGAGTATTTTGTAATTCTGTATATACCACGCCAATTACAATTACAATCGATAGCAATCCAATTGCTCCAACGATAAGTGCTATTACAAATACTACTTGTGTACCATTTACAGGAACGGTAACCTTATCAGGGTTACCTGCAATTGGAACTTGGACTATTAATCCTGGAGGCATTACAGGAACAGGAACCAGTAATACCATAAAAGGTTTGTCATCAGGCACCTATACCTTTACCGTTACCAATTCTAATGGTTGCGTGTCTATTGCTAGTAGTGCAGCCGCAGTTGCATCAGCTGTTACGAATACTTGGAATGGAACTACTTGGTCGAATGGCACTCCTAATAATCAACAGTCGCTTATTTTTAGTGGTAATTATCCATCAACAATTGACCCTAACGTTGATTTATACGGTTGTAGTTGTACGGTTACTACTGGCAATAATGTTACTATAAAAGTAGGTCGTAGCCTATTCATAACAGATCAAGTAACGGTTGTAGGAACAGGAACTTTAACTTTTGAAAACACGGCAAGTTTAGTACAAGTTAATAATGTAACCAATTCTGGAAATATAAACTATATACGGACAACTACCCCAATCAATAAATTTGATTATACCTATTGGTCAACGCCAGTACTACCATTTGATCTAGGAGGAATCTCTCCAAATACCAATGGAGAAAAGTATTATTCCTTTGATTCTAGTATCAACAATTGGAAACAAGAATCAATTACAACATCAATGGTTCCTGGTAAGGGATATATTGTTCGTGGGCCTCAAAGCTTTAATGATACTACTCGTTCTGCCTATGTAGCAGTTTTTAATGGTGTACCCATTAATGGTACTGTCAGTATTTCAGGAATTGTTCCGAATGCTCCCTGCCTTTTAGGGAATCCCTATCCTTCTGCTTTAGATGCCGATTCATTCTTAAATACAAACCAAAACTTGCTTGAGGGTACACTCTATTTCTGGACGCATAATACTCCTATTGCTGTAGGTACACCGAATCCCGGTACCGGATATTTTGCTTATTCGGGTGATGATTATGCTACTTATAATCAAACTGGTGGGACAGCGGCTGCGCCAAGCAGTAACATAGGCGGATTTAATACCAATATTCCTTCTGGAAAAATAGCCACATGCCAAGGCTTCTTTGGACGTACTAAAACAGTTGCTGCTGGTTTTGCATCATCGACTCCTATAGTGTATACTAATGCAATGCGTGTAGGTGTTGGCGGAATTTCAGGAGATAATACTCAGTTTTTCAGAACTAAAGGAACGGCAACTACATCTGCAACTCTCGTTGAGAAACACCGTGTTTGGCTTAACCTTACTAATGAGCAAGGTGCGTTTAAACAAACTTTAGTTGGCTATATCACTGGTGCTACCAATGCGTATGAAAGTCGTTTTGATGGAAAAAGTATTGACGGAAACGAATTTCTTGATTTTTACAGCATCAACCAAGATATGAATTTAACTATTCAGGGGCGTGCTTTGCCATTTGATGAAAATGATGAAGTTGTATTGGGGTATCGTTGTGCTATCAATGGTGATTTTACAATAAACATAGACCAAGTAGATGGATTGTTGACTAATCAGTCAGTGTTTATTGAAGATAAATTGACTAATTCTATTACCGATTTAAAAGCCGGCAACTATTCATTTAAAACCACAAAAGGAACTTTTAATGATAGGTTTGTGTTGCGTTATAAGGATAAAACATTAGGCACAAATGATTTATTAGCTGAATCAAATGTAGTGTTGGTTTCTGTTAGAAATAAACAAATCAAAATAAATTCCTTTGCTGAAACTATCGATAAAGTGACAATTTACGACTTACTCGGCAGAAAAATCTATCAAAAAGATAAAGTAAGTAGCGATGAATTATTAGTAATGAATTTTGTTTCCAGCTATCAAACACTGATTGTGAAAACAACTTTACAAAATGGCGGAACAGTTACCAATAAAATTTTTGTAAGGTAAATTAAAACCATTAAAAAAATCCGTGTCGTTCGTTTCTACTTTAGTAAGCAGGTGGAAACGTACCAGACGGATTTTAAATCTCATTATAGTTGGAGAATGTTGTTAGAACTTTATGTCATAAGAAATTAAACTTTGCTTGCTATTCCAGCATTTTTATTGAATTTTTGTGGCTTTGCCAGTTTGGCTTTGCCTATAGTTTATAAACTTTTTTACTTTGGAAAAATATTCTAAAATGCTTACCATTTCCACTAGAAATTAGATTGAGTAAAAGCATATATATGCTCTGCCTATTCGCTATCGCTAAGGTCTTAACAAATAACTCAATGGTGCATTTTTTCTTTCAAATCTTTTACTACAACTTTTGCATAACATTCATTAATTAATACTCTTGTGCTTCTTGCAATATTTTATTGATTTAGGTTCTGACTTACTATCTTAAATTATCTGAAGTTTTGGCTGGTTTTTTCCTACAGCTCTAGATTATTTCCGTTAGATTATTCAATAACAATTAGTAATTATTATTGCTATTCAATCCATTTAAAAATTAATTTTTCACAAACTCAATAATTTTTACAGAATGTGCAGGTTGATCCAATGTTAACTTTTTAGACTCGATTTTGAAATTCTCATTAGTCCATAATTCAGTCAACTTGTATTGTGAATTATTTAACTCGAAATCCGTTTTCAGATTGTATGTTTTACTAACGTCCTTGTCAAGCCAATTAAAAATAGTTATTATTAAACGATCTTTGGTTTCTAATTTCCAAATGGTTGGAATGTCAACACCCGAAAATAAATCAAGAGGAACGGCATGAACTCCAAGTTTGTTGACTGCAATAATATCACTATTTTTTAATAATTCCAATCGTTCAGCTGGTAATGATTCAACTTTATCGCCAAAAAAGAAAAGCCCCCCCATAATGGCTTCTAAAGTCATGTGGCATTTTGCTTCTTCAATGGTATACTGTGGAGAAACAAAAAAAGCATCTGGATCGACAATAGCAATATTTTTGTGAATATAATAGTTTTGTGACACGGCACGTGCAAATCGAATTAAGCCTTTTTCCACTCTTTCCTCTTCAATAGTCCCCAAGGTTTTACCATAGGTAATGTTGGTATAGGGTTCCGCTTCAGATTTATATCCAGGATGGTTGATGTCGTTGCCTATTCGAATGGCATCATAACATTCTAAAGCACCAAATACATAACCCATACTGCGTGTCACGACTAAATCATCAGGCAAAGCACTTCTAATTGCACGAATCGTTTTATTGTGAGCCTGCATAAAAGTCATAGTCGAATCAAATCGTACACCTTCTTCTAAACCTCCATAAGTGTGGTCCCATTTCATAAATGAAGGTCTGTAGCCTTCAACCATTTGTTGGTATCTTGCTGCCGAAAAAGCGGGTACTTCAGGGTGGCTTCCATCAACATAAACTGTCCCAACAGTTGTCACCATTTCATCATCCCCTTTTGCTATTTTTTTATTGTAAGATGGTTTCAAAATCCAGTCAGGATGTTTTGAAGTAATAGGATCTTTAGGATTGGTTCGTAATGGACTTACGTGAAGGCCAAAGTCAAGACCCAAATTATTTACATAATCTGACAGATATCGAATTCCATTAGGAAAAGTGACATCATTAACGCTATATAGACCAGGCTCTGTCCACCAGCCGCCATCAATTTGAATGGTTTTCCAACCGTACTCTTTCAAATTGGTATTTATAAAATCAGCGGAAGTCAAAAATGATTTTTCAGTAATCTTTCGATCATAGGAATGCCAAGAACTCCAACCTGCTTCTGGAAAATGCATCGGTTTTCCTTTTCGCACATTTTCTCCCATAATTTTTCCAGTTTCCAATAATACATTTGTAGGGCGTTGATTTTCCCAATAACCAACCAAAAAGGCATCGGTAGTAATGGTATTTCCTGCGGGAACCCAAATTTTTTCTCTTTCGAAAATAGCACCACTTCTTGCAGAAACTTTTAGTTTATTGAAATCGTCTTTAACGGGTAATTCCCATTTGAAATTATTAGGCCATAATTCACTGGCTATACTTGCAAAAGAAAAAGCACAATTTTTTTTGTCGTTGACCAACATACTCAACCAAACTCCGGTATGCGCTTTAGAGTACGTTCCTTCTTTTGCCTTTTTTGTATTCAATTGATACGGGTACATAAGACCCCCTGTATGCGGGGCAGAAGCACTTTCGGTAAAAACCATCCAATCTTTACTATTGCCGGGTAAAACTATATTTTCTTGGAAAGAATTAAACAACTTGATTCCGCCCAATTTGAATTTCTCCGTAGCCATTAATGAAGAGTTCATTACCAAATAAGGGCGACCTTCCATTAATTCGAATACAATAGTAAAATTGGAAATCATGGGATGGTTCTCGCAGATCAGATACAAATAGTCTACTTTACCATTATAATTGTTATCTTCACTCAATCGAGTTCCCTCTTTTTTCTCCCAACGGATGTTTTTAAATTCTTTAACTGAAACCCATTTATCGTTTATTTCAATTTCAGGTATAAGTGCATTTATCTGTGCAAATTGTTTGTTCCATTGAATACTGTATTCTGGATTACCATTGGAATATTTAATTGCGGGTTGGGCTAGAAGTTTTGGTAATACCAACACAATAACTAAACTGAAAACTATTTTTAATCTATTCATTACTTTATTATTTGATTTTAAGGATATATTTTTTTTTTGCTTACTGCTGTTTTTCTTCTTTTTTTATTTTAAATCAACAAGTTTGGCTCTCAAACATACGTTTATAAATGCCGCCGATGTCCAAAGTTGTGAACCCGAACCTGAAATTAAACCCGAAGGCAATGTTACTTTTTCGTGAAACGAACCAAACCCTCCCCATCCTTTATCTCTTTTTTCAGAAAATTTTGTTCCCATTGTTCGTGCCAGTAGTGCTGCATTGTAAGCTGTATAGTCTTTGTCATCTGCAATTTCTTTTGCTTGCAAGAAAAAAGTATCGCAAAAGGGCCAGGCGGCTGCATTGTGATCCCCTTTTCCATCTCCTAGAAACGGATGAATAAGCGGGGTTCCATAATGATTCGATGGATAATTGTCTATTGCTTTTCTTGCCGCTTCCCCTTTTACAATTCCAAATAGAATTGCAAAAGCGGTCCCTAGATTGTTCTGATTAGGCATTACTTTTCCCTTTCTGTCTTTATAATAAGTAAAGGTACCATCAGGTAATCGTAATTCTTTGAGAATAGCCTTTTTGAGCAACTCGGCTTTTTTTGTCCATACTTCTGCTTCTTCGGGTAAATTGCATTTTTGAGCAGCATTGGCAAGTGACAGCATCCCTTTATAATACAAACAATTGGTTGAGGTACTTTTTATCAATACGCAATCAGCTTGAGAATAACCCTCTGGATAGCCCTCGGATTCCAAGTCTTGAAAGGTGTTTTGACCTTTGTATAAACCATCTATTGTGTCAAACCAAGGAGCATAAAGGGTGTCAAAATTACTTTTCCCATTGGCGTAAAACCAATTCCAGTCGGCTACCTCAGGATGACTTTTAAACAAATCATCTACCGCCCATACCCAGACTACATCATCGGTACGACGTGTAATGCTGTTGCTTTTGAACAGAGTCATAATTTGTTTTCTATCGTCTGTAATTGCTTCCCAAGGAGCATCGATTTCTTTAATTACCTCTTCTGTCGAAACTTTGTATCCCATTTTAGATATTACATTTCTAGTTACCCGAAGTGAAGTCATCATTTCTTTGGGATACAAAGCATTAAGACCCAAAATTCCTGCATAGGATATGTCACGAGTATAAACACGGTCGGTGTAGCGTCGTCCCGCAGCAAAATAAGTTCCATAATCGTTGGTAATCAAGTTGAGTTCGACATCATTAAGAGCAATTGCCCACATTTTTTTGGTCAGGGGCGTGGCCTCTGGTTTTAGCGCCATGTTGTTTTTGGGGCTTACATTAGGCAAATCGGCAGTTACAAATTGTCCTAACCCGTCTTCTAAGGAATTGGCATTTAATACCAATGGTAATTTCTCATACACTAATTTTTGACTGTAGGCAGAATATACAAACAAAAAAACAGTTGGAAGAACGGGTAAAATATACTTTTTCAACTTCGATTTTATAAATAATATAACAGAGTACAAATTAAAATATTTTAGACAACTTTTTGTTGTTCAAAAAGTCTCATACACTTGGTCTTTTTGTTTCATTTTGTAATTTAAACTTAGTATATGAGTTCTCAATTCAAATAGAACCTTTGAGTTTGATTAAGTAAGTTGAGAAATAAAAATTAGTGCTTGACGAATAACACTCTTATTCATTATAACTATTAAAAAGGGAATACTCACTTTATGCATAGAAGAATCTTTTTTTATTTATTTTTGTTTTAACCTATGTTTCTAATTAAATTTACTAATTTGAAATAACAAGCGGTATTACTTCATTCACTATTCTTTTAGATTGTTGTCCGACAAAAACTATATAGTATAACTCGACCCAAACAAGTATAGTACCTACGGGACATTTTTAGAGGGAACACTTCTTATGTCTTGTCCTGCAATAGACATACAAAAAATTCATCGTTATGGGAAAACAAAAAAGCAAGTCAAATGAATGGCTTTCTGTTTTGCTCCCTCTCTTGGATAAAGTTACAAATTTGATGAGTTAAAATATCTATTATACCTTATAACCTTTGAATTTACTGTAATAATTTGTGTGTTTGGCTATACCAAAAAAGATAATATTAGAAATAGCAGAGCGTGTTGAATTTTTACAAAGGGGACATTCCAAATCCAAAGGTCATCTTAAAAAAGACCGAATAAAAACCTTACTTTATATTAAAGGGGGTAAATTTCATTTTCAAAGCGACATCGGGAAAAAGCTTGGAGATCAGAGAAAACAAAACGTGTCTGGTTGCAGCAATATTTAAAAGACGGATATTTAAGCCTTGTAGAGCTAAAAAGTGGCGGCAATAACACCAAGACAATTTCTGAGAAAGCTCAGTTTTTTATTGCTGAAAAAGTTAACAATAAAAGCACAAAAATCACATCTTATGTAGAATTGCAGTTGCTCATTGAAGAAGAACTCGGAGAAAAGGTCTTTTATGGAGCTTTATATTCTCATTG
>NZ_JBHTIZ010000007.1:0-77472 GCF_042677265.1 Flavobacterium myungsuense
GTTTGGTTACAAAACCAAGGTGATCTTAACTTAGTAGGTAAAACTGGTGGCTCGTTTGGTGTACGTGCTGTACAGCTAGGTCCATAACCCAGCCAAGTACCATCTATGTAAAGGGCTACTCGGAAACTGTAGTTTTTAGCCCAATTGAATCCACGGTTGGTAGGATGATCAAAAGTAAAACCCGCTGGATTAAAAGTAAAATTACCGCTTGTAACAACTCTAACAACATTTGCCTCATCTGTTACCTCGAAACGATATTGCGTAGCTCCAGCAACTGAATTACATTGAACAATTTCATTTAGGAAACGAAACGTTTTTCCACAAAAATTATCTCTTATTGTAGTACATTGTCCAATTGTTACTGTTACTGATCCCGATTGGGCTTGTGAACATGTATTTGCATCCATAACACTTAACAAAGTATAAGTAATAGTTCCAACAGCATTTGTTGGTACAGTTACTGTTGGTGTAGTTGAAGTAGTAGTTAAGTTAGTGAGTGTGGTAGTAACTCCGTTAATTACACTAGTTCTATTATAGGTAAAGATAAAAGGAGGAGTTCCTATTACTCCAGTGAAAGTAACGGCAGCCTGCCCTTGATTAACACATTGTGCTGCATTATTTACTCCTATCGTTGCGGTAGGTAAAGGATTTACAACTAGGCTACCATTCACATAGTTAATATCATAATTAGCTATACCTGTACCCACAGCATTAGAAGCTACTATTGAATAGGTATTTGCAGCTGCTCCAGAAGATGCTCCTGAACTAGTTAGGGTAACTTCATCTACACTATCACCTGAAACAATAGAACCTCGAGAAAACTCTGAACCTGTAAAGGTAAAAGTAGTTCCACCACATTTAACTTGATTATTAGACGTTATTGTTAGCGCCCTTTTTGTAATTACTCCTATATTTCCACTTACAGATGCTGCATTGCTTAAAGTATAATTAGCCGCATCTGAACCCCCTAAGCCTAATGATGTTACAGTAACTGTTTTTGCTGTACCTACGTTCTTTGTATCGTATAAACCAGCTGTATCGGTTACTATTACATCCTCTGAACCTATTATTCCTGATAAATCATAGTTTGCCGAAGTTAAAGTGGCATTAGTATTTCCATTATATTCCTTTTCAATAATGCCTGTCAAACTCGCCGTTAAACTAACTCTTGAAATTGTACCTACATTTCTAGAAATACTAGTTGGGTTACTTAAAACATAATTTGATGCATCTGCTCCACCTAATAAAAGAGACTCAACAGTCACCAACTTTCCAGTACCTTGATTCTTGTTGATATATGTACCCGAAGTATTTGTTATTGTCACAGTTTCTCCACTCACTATCCCACCGCTTAAACTGTAATTTGCAGTTGACAATGTTGCCGTATCATTGCCATCATATACTTTGCTAATTACTGTAGCAGTTAAACTTGCAGTTAAACTTTTTGCACTAATAGTACCATTGCCTACTGGCACATATGTAATAACATAATTATTACCGCTATTACCATCATTTATAACCAATCCACTTGGAGTAAGCACTTTATTCCCAGAACCAACATTTTTGTTATCAAATGTCTGAGTAGGTGCGGTTGTTGTAGTGTCACCCGACTCTAAAGTATAAGTAGGAACTCCATCCGAACTTATATTTCCATCATATGTTTTAGCATCAGTAACAGCTGTTACATTTATTGATTTTTTATTGATTGTAAAAGTATATGCAGGCGTTGAACTAGCCGCAAAATAATCATTATTTTCTGCTACACTTGCTACTACTTCATAGTTTCCTGCATTTGTAGGAGCAGTATTTGAGGAATAGGAATTTCCTCCAACATTCGTATACAATAAAGTGGGAGTAGCACTTGATGAAGTAGTTACTGTTGCTGGTCCTTGCGCAGTCCCATTATAGGTAAAAGTTTGTGTTCCTGATACGCTTATTGTTGGTGTTCCTTTAGGAACCAATTCTCCAGTAGTTGTATTAAATGTTGCTCCTAAAACGCCTCCAAAAGAAATCTTATTTAATTGAGATTGTGTTAATCCAGAACCAGTAATAATTATCTTACCCGCTGTTCCTGAACCAGAAGGACCTCCTGTACCTGTCCAACCCGTAATATTTAATGTACCTCCTGTCCAAGTTAATGCATTACTATTTGCAAATGTCAAGGTATGACTTCCTGAACCTAAAGCTATAACTGATGAACCTGTTACATTTAAGGTCCCTAATGTGTCAGAGCTACCTGTAATTCCTGTACTAAAAGTACCACCATCTAAAACTAAATTTGATGAATCTGAAATTCTATTTGCAGCACTTATTCTTAATGTTGCACCAGAATTTACTACTGTTGATCCTGTATAAGTATTTGCTCCAGAATAGATAACCGTTCCTTGAGATACGATTACACCACTAGTATTTACAATAGCACCGCTTATAGTTGTTGTACCAGTTCCTCCAGATATTGTTAAATTTCCACCTAAAAATATTTCATTATTATAGGTTGCAGAACCAGAACCATTTAAACCTATAGTACGAGTAGCACTACCTGTATTTGGTGCTACATATATAGATTGAGGAACTGTAATTCCAGTATTTGCTAATATAGAAACATTGTTAGATGTTGAAACATCACCTATATTCAATCCTAAGTCTATACCTCTTTCTGTAGTAGAAGCATTTGTACCTAAACCAGCGTTATTACCAACAATTACTGTACCAGCCCCAACTTGAGTTTGACCTGCATAAGTACTTGATCCGCTAACAGTAAGAGTTCCTAATCCTGATTTTCCTATTTTGGTGGTGTTAGTACCTCCAGTTAATTGGCCTGTTAATGTAAATGTCTTAGTTGTTGCAACATCTATAGCCGCATTAGTAGAACCTGTTGTTACCGCTATATTTGTTGATCTAGACGTATCATCAGTAATAGCAAGTGTTCCTGAGATAGCAGCGTTACCTATAGTAACAACTCCTGTCCCTAAAGAGGCATTAGTAGGAACTGAAAGTGTACCCGCTCTTAAAGTAGTACCGCCAGTATTGGTGTTTGTTCCAGACAATCTAACAGTTCCTGTTCCAATATTTACCCCTTCTTGATTTATAATAATAGGGTTGCCATTAGTATTTATATTTCCTGTAAATTCATTAATCCCAGAACCTGCAGCATATAAATTAAAATTACTACTTAAGTCATTTATAGTTCCTGAAAAAGTATTAGTTCCTGAGGTATTCAATCCTCCAACAACTCTAGTATCTGAGTTTCCAGCAGCAACAGTTATGTTATTTGCAAAAGTTGTTCCTCCGGTTGCGTTAGTTAGCCAAAGTTTAGTAACATTAGCCGCACCAACAGCTCCAACAGCAACTGCATTAGTAGAAGCAATAGAACCGGCATTACTTTCTATCCACAACTCCCCATTTTGTATAGTGGTATTACCAGTGTAGGTTTGAGCTCCGTTAATTCTAGCAATAGCACTAGCTGAATCTATTAAAACTGCTCCAGCTCCTGAAATCACATTGGTTCCGGTAGTTAAAATACCACTTACAGTTACTGTTTTTCCAGAAACAACTGAAGTAGCTGTGTTTAAGGTAATAGTGTGTGCCGCCTGAATATTTACATTATTATTCCCTGTTGCTCCAGGAGCTTGAGTAGCATCTGCCCATAACCCCGTTACACTTTCATATTCCCATTTGGTGATATCCGTCCAGTTTCCAGTTGCTTTACTTCTAAAATTAGCCACATTTGGATCAATTAGTGTGTAAGAATAAACAACTGGTGTGGTATTAAATTGAGCCCCAAATACATTATTTGCAAAACCTTCTGTACCACAAGCTCCATTCCATGCTCCAATAATGTATTTCACCGTCGTCCCTGCTGTATTGGCCGATAATGGAATGGTACCCGTTGCAATATCTCTGCCCGCATTGGTACAAATATAGGCTCCTGAAACAAATTGAGTCGTTCCGGCTCCGACACCTCTAGTCCCTGAAGGTGTGCTACCATCTGTAGTATAATATATTCCTGTATTACTCCATTGTAATTGCTCTTCAATATTCCATTGTATTACTAAATTTCTTCCAACTGATGGATTAGCACCCCAAAAATTTCCGCTTCCTGAACAAGCATTATAAGTTGCAGTAGTAGAACTAGCCACATGTACCACATATTTAGGTGCAGCTGAATTAGCGCTTACCGAAGCGTTTACTGTATTACCACTACTCACTGCGCTACTACAAGCAGTTGCTTGATTACTAAGATTTGTTATCGTTATTGCTGTGCTTCCAGCATTAAGGTTTGAAGTAGTAAAAGTTCCCGATCCACCCGTAAAAACCATACTTGCAGTACTGCCTGTTGCAGTAGTTGATCCTGATAAATTATAAGTTACTGTGTAGGTAGCAGCAGCAAGAGAGCTAGAATTTATTGTAACAGTTGAGCCACTTCCTCCACAAATAGCACTAGCCGATGGAGTACTGAAATTAGATACATTTGGCAAAACAGTAGTTGAAAAACTTGTCGTATTTCCTGAACTTAAGGTGCTTTCACAGCCTGATACTGTTATTTTTTGAATAGTAACAGTTGTACTACCACCACTGTTAGCTATATTTCCGGTTACAAATGTTCCAGTACCGCCACTCATCGTCAAAGTTGCAGTTAACCCAGTTGCTGCATTAGGAGCCGATAAATCATAGGTTACTGTAAAACTTCCGTTTCCTAGAGAACTTGAACTTACAGAAACAGTTGATGGAGAACCTACACAAGCTGCCGTTGCAGATGTAGTTGAAAAATTACTAACGTTAGGCGCAGAACATTCAGCTATTTGAAAATCTCCAAATGCAGTCAATCCTGTAGCTTGTGTAGTCGTTGCTGTTCTGGTACCAACCGTTGGAAGAGACCAACTTGTATTAAAACGCCCTACTAAAAGATTGGCAGTTGTAGGTGAGCCTATCAAATCTCCTGAAACAAAAGTAAATGTTGGAGCATAAGTAACAAGACCTGTTAATGCTACATTATTTGCAATTGTCCAATTTCTTTGCACATATTTTGATTGACTTAAACCCGTAGTTGCAAAATTAGGATGATTGCTTCCTAAAGTACTCACTTGTAAAGTTCCAGTGCTATTTGTAATGTTTCCATTAATAGCAATTGAAACTGGGGCATAAATAGCACCGTCTCCTACCTGAAAAGTAACCGTTGGATTATTTGCAGCTGCAACAATTCTTTCAAAATTTCCTTGTACGTGAGACGTATTTGAAGGAGTTCCTGCTATAGATCCCGAAGTCCCTAAAGTTAGTTTATTAGCTCCTGTATTGATAACCCCAGCCGTAAAAGTTAGAGCTCCATTAACGGTAACGTTACTTGCGAGAGTAAGTTTATTTGTTGCTGAATATGTCTTATTAATTTCTAAACCACTAAAGGTTTCTCCTCCAGTTCTAGTAATAGTTTGCGCAGTTGAACTATTATTGAAAACTACCTTAGCACTATTAGCAATACTAAATATTGATCCTGAACGACTCCAGTTTCCTCCTAAAGTTGTTGTATTACTTATACTAATGTTACCGTTAATTGTAACATCTCTACCTATTGTTAGAGTCGCATTTCCTCCTCCAAAATCCATATAAAAACTAGATCCACTATCTATAGTTAAATTCCCTAATAAGGTAGCGGCTTGACTTCCTGATCCTCCTACATTATCAGCATCCATTGTGGTATTATTACTAATTTGCACATCAAAGGGCTGTAAAGCACTAGTCCATTCTAAACCTCTTGTTTGAGGATTTACTCCTGTATTATAGATTAATTTAGATGTTGTTGCAGAGTAGGAAGGAGAAAAAGTAGTAGAATAACCACTATTCATTTGCAAGGTCCCATTCACCACTATCGCACCGTTATTAGCACCTCCTCTTGTGATTGCGCCACCTACCTGTAAAGTACTTCCTGAATTAATAGTCAGCGTTCTTGTATCATTAATCGTTAATGCTCCAACAGTCGCATTTTGATCCATAGTACAATTCCCATTAATAATTACAGTACCCAAATTAGCAGAAGTTGATGGAGTAACACCTGTATTCCAATTAGCAGCCGTTGACCAAAGGTTACCTGAATTGGCAGTAAATGTTAAATTTTGAACGGTATAAGAATAATTTGAACCAGCATTGTTATTAAAATTAATAGTTCTCAGATCTGAATCTGAACCATTCGAAGCGGGAGCTACTGCCGTACCCGAAGTAAAAACGTAATATCTTACAGTTAATCCAGCTGTGTTAGTTCCTGCAGGTATATTTGCAGAGTATGAAGTTCCTGAACCTGTCATTTGCACAACAGAACTTGAACTGAAATTGTCATTTGAATATCTCAAATATACTCCCTGGCCTGTAACCAAATTTCCAGATAATGTAGCTGTTACAGTACTTGCTAATCCATTTACACCACCAGGATTACTTACCGATGAAACACTTACAGCAGTCCCTCCAATAACAAATACAACAGCGTTGCCCCCTGCATTACTTCCATCGGTTTTAAAAATTACATTATCGGTAGCATTAGGCACGTTTATTCTCCAAGCAAAAGAGTTACCACAACTACTACCTACTGCAGTAGTAGTGCCATTTGTAAAGAAAGTGCCATTTGAAGCGGGTTGATATTCACCACATGGTGATCCATCTCCAAAAAATCTAAAATATTTATCGCCTGCAGTTCCTACAGTTTTTGTAATAATTAAACTAGATCCTGCAGAAGCGCCCATTGATTGACCGCTACCCCAACTACCTCCGCTAAAATCACCTGAATTCAATGAATTTTGAGCATGAATACCATTATTAAAAAAGAACGCAATCAATAAAAAAACTAAACTTTTATTAATTGAAAGCCCTTTTGAATTGGGTTGGATGATAGAAGAAGCTAGTGAAGCATTCTTCAAATTAAGTAAATTGTAAATCATAATAAACTGGTTTAAAAAATTAAATATATTGGTTTGGTATTTTTTAAATCTTAACTTTCTAAATAATTTGATGTTTGCTTAGAAAATAAATGAATTGTTAACTCTATATGTATTTTGTGTAAATCACATATATTTTAATCTATAAAATAGCTGTTTTTAAATACATTTTACAAACAATTAACAATCTAAATTATTAAAAAAACATTAACTACCAAATCTTAAAAATAAATATGACAGACTATAACGTTTTCGTGTTGATAAATAGTTATTTTTTAAGGTAATAAAAACTTACAATGAAAAAAAAGAACTAAAAAATTATAAATTTAGGAATAAAAAAAGCATGAATAAATTGCGCTTAGCGATACTAAACCACATAATACCTTGATTTTCATATTCTAAAAACTAGAAAAAGGAAATTTATATGTTTTTGAGTTATAACTTGTATCCTCTACTCTCATAAAACAAATCATCTTACTGAATTTAAATCGTTAAATCGATATAAGTTAAGAAGTTACAATAATTTAAAATTAGAATCATTTTCAATTCAAATAAAGTTAGTATTTTAGCATAAAAATTTTAAACCACAACTTATGATGACAAACTACACTTTATTAAAGACTACAATAGTAGCCTTATTTTTTTCTTATACTTCTTGGAGTCAAGCTACTATAGCACAATGGAACTTTAATGGCCCATCTGCAACCGAAGTTGCTGGAGGTGGAACTTCGCCTCAAGTATCGCTTGGTATTGGAACTGCCCAATTAGTTGGAGCTGCAACGGCTACTTTTGCTGCGGGAAATACAACACCAGGAACACTTGAAACTGAAACAGCAGCTACAAATTTTGGTTGGAATACTACTGGATATGCTTCAGCAGGAACAGACAACAAAGGAAGAGGCGTGCAGTTTAATGTTAGTACCGTTGGCCAAGCAGGAATAGTATTTAAATTTGAACAACGTTTAAGTAATTCTGCCAGTAATACTTATATAGTATTCTACACCGCAGATAGAACTGCTGGTTCTCCCAATTGGATAGAAGCTCAAACATTTTCAGTTACTCCGGCAGCAACTGGTACTGGTGATACTTGGTACAATAACCCACTTAGAACTGTAGATGTTTCTACAATTACTGCCTTAGACAATAATCCAAATGTTGCTTTTAAAGTAGTTAGTGCTTTTGATCCTACAGCTGGAGATTATGTTGCCGCACGCTCTACAAATGTGTATTCAACAGGTACTGGCGGTACTGTTCGTTATGATATGGTAACGATTACTAGCAATACAACATTAGGAACAAAAGGATTTGAAAGTGCCAAAAACAACTTTAAAATGTTTCCAAATCCATCAAACAAAGAAATTGTCCAGTTTAATGAGGCTCAAGATGTAAGCGTTTTTGATATTTTAGGAAAATTGATTTTGAAAGTTAAAAACACAACCACTATTGATACTAAATCATTTCGATCTGGAGTGTATCTAGTGAAAACAAAAACAGGAATCACTCGAAAGTTGATTGTGAAATAATTTACAATTCTACTATCATATATAAAAAAAGAGTTTTGATGCTATCAGAACTCTTTTTTTTTATACATGACAATTATCATTTTTAAGTATTAAATGTAAACTTACTTTTGGATACTGAAAAATAGTATCATGAAAAAATCATTGCTTCAAAAGTATAATATTCCAGGACCAAGATATACGAGTTATCCAACTGTTCCGTACTGGAATGAAACCGATTTTAATTATCAAATTTGGATAGATACCTTAAAAAAATCTTTTTCAGAAAGCAATGATTCAGAAGGCATTAGTCTGTACATTCACCTGCCATTTTGCGAAAGTTTATGCACCTTTTGCGGATGCAACAAACGTATTACCAAAAACCACAGTGTAGAACATCCCTACATTGAAGCTATATTAAAAGAATGGTCTTTGTATTGTAAAATACTTAACAAAAAACCAACTATAAAAGAAATTCATTTGGGAGGTGGTACTCCTACTTTTTTTTCCTCTAAAAACTTAGAAGATTTAATAAACGGAATTTTTAGTCATGCTACTAAAGCTGAAAATCATGAATTTAGTTTTGAAGGCCATCCCAATAATACCAAACGAGAACATTTACAAAAATTATACGATTTAGGCTTTCGTAGAGTGAGTTTTGGGGTTCAAGATTATTCTGAAAAAGTGCAAAAAGCCATTCATAGAGAGCAACCTTTTCATAATGTGGCAAAAGTTACTTTTTGGGCGAAAGAAATTGGTTATACTTCTATTGGTCACGATATTATTTTTGGTTTGCCTTTTCAAAAACTAGAAGATGTAATTGATACTATCGAAAAAACAAATTCATTGCAACCCGATAGATTGGCTTTTTACAGTTATGCCCATGTGCCATGGATAAAAGGAAATGGCCAACGTGGATTTAAAGATGAAGATGTTCCTAAAGACGATATAAAAAGACAGCTGTATGAAGTAGGCAAACATTTATTATATGAAAATAATTATCATGAAATAGGAATGGATCATTTTGCCTTGAAATCTGATAGTATGTTTAAAGCCTTTGAAAACAAGCAATTGCACAGAAATTTTATGGGATACAGCTCTTCTAAAACACAATTAATGATTGGTTTAGGAGTATCAGCAATTAGCGATAGTTGGTATAGTTTTGCCCAAAACGTGAAAAGCCTTGAAGACTATTTTCAAATGCTTGAATGGGACAAATTACCTGTTTTTAGAGGTCATTTATTAACTGATGAAGATTTAATTATAAGAAAACACATTCTTAATTTGATGTGTCAATTTGAAACATCGTGGGCAGACCAATCCAATTATTTTAATGAGATACCCGAAGTTATCATGCAATTAAAAGAGCTAGAAAATGACGGATTGGTAACAATTTTAAATAATGGAGTTCAAATTACCGAAGCTGGGAAACCTTTTGTTCGTAACATTTGCATGGCTTTTGATTTGCTTTTAAAACGAAAAGCACCAGAAACACAGTTGTTTTCGATGACTGTTTAATTAATGACAATTTGGGTGTGCTTGAATAAATAAACTTAAATTTCCCGGAGAAACATAAGGAATACCAAGTCCTAGTCCTCTAAGAATAAATAAAATTCCGATACATACAGCAGCATAAGGAATAATTTTCTGAATTTTATTTCGAATGGGAAGCGTTAAAAAGGAGTTGAGATACACCACACTACTCATTAAAGGAACAGTACCCAATCCAAACAAAGCCATATACAAAACTCCAAAACTGATACTCTGCATCGCAATGGCGCCAAACAAGGCAACATAAACCATTCCGCAAGGTAAAAATCCGTTTAACAATCCTATAGTAAATAGCGATTTGTAACTTTTGTTTTTAAACTGACTTCCTAAAGTGGTCTTTACCTTTGAAATTAATTTAAAAATTGGTTTTGAAAAATTATAATTGGCAAAATTTTTCTCTGGAATTAATACTATCAAAATCATCGCAATACCAATAAAAATAGATAGCTGTTGCTGAATTCCGGCAATAAATAAACCTTGTCCGAGCATACCAAAAATAAAACCAATGCTTGCATAGGCAGTAAGTCTACCTATATGATACGTTATAATTTGTGTGGTTTTTTTAGCAGGATTGGTTCTATCAACGGGAAGCATCATAGCGATTGGGCCACACATTCCTATGCAGTGCAAACTACTAATAAGACCAAAGATAAAAGCAGAATAAAGCATTTTTTTTTTAGATTATAGATGATAGACCGATAGATGATAGACAGAAGTTTATGTCGATAAAAAAATTATTTTCTTAAAAATTTGTCTATATTCTATTATCTTTTGGTCTTTTTCTTTAATTTATATATACTATTTCTTTAGTAAGATATGATTTTCCTTCATATTGCCATTCCATATTAATATCCCATCGACCGCCTAACAAACTTGTTTTAGGTATGAGCAAAGTTGGATTAGTTAACGAAATAGGAATTTCGAAATCTAATTTTTTGTTAGACGGTCTATAAAGGGATACTTTACCTTTGATATTTTTTGGGATAAATTGATTTGGAAAATTAATGCTTACTCCTTGAGCATTATTTACTATTGATGGTTTGTACTTTAAATCGGCTGCATTTTGAATACGAATCATTTCGTCTCCAAATTTTGCATCGTGTTTATAGTATTCTTCAACTACCAAGTCATTATCATATTTACTTTCTGTTTGTACTTTTATAATAAAATAAAAAATAAAACTTGCAAATAATACAAATGCTATAACTATCGATGTTCCCCAATTGATTTTCATTTTTATTTCTTTATTTAGTCAAAAGTCCGTGGACTTAAAAAACTTGTTGTTGTCGTTTCAATTTTTCTATCGCCATTATAAACCTCAATCTTCAGTTTTGTTTTATCACTTTCTAATAAAAATCTATTGATTTCAATAAATAAAGTACCGCCAGTCATTCCTTGTTTTGGTATTTTTAAATCTTGCACGCCAACTACCTTCAAATTTCCTTTAATTCCATTTAGTTTAAAATGCACTTTATTAAAATCTTCATTTGTTTTATTGATAATTTTAAAGGTAAAAATATTACTAATAGCGTCGCCTTTATGTTCGTATAACTGACCCGGTAATCTTAAAATAACAGTTTCGACATCGTTTCTTAAAAACAATAATCCTGTTAAAACACCAACTAATATGAATAATACGGCAGTATACCCTTTCATCCTATTGGTAAACTTGAATTTTGCTTTTTTCTCAATTTCATCTTCAGAAGCGTAACGAATAAGTCCTTTGGGTAAATTGACACTTTCCATTATTGTATCGCATTCGTCAATACATGCGGTACAATTTATACATTCTAATTGAACTCCGTTTCTTATATCAATTCCTGTTGGACAAACGTGAACACATTGTTTGCAATCTATACAATCTCCTTTTCCAGTAGTAGCTCTATCTTCTTGTTTGTTGAATTTCGCTCTTCCTAATTCTTTTTCACCACGAACAAAATCATAGGCAACATTAATCGATTTATTGTCTAAAAGTACTCCTTGTAATCTTCCGTATGGACAAGCAATAATGCAAACCTGCTCTCTAAACCAAACAAAAATAAAGTAAAAAACCCCTGTAAAAATAAGTAATGCTACCAAAGTACTGAAGTTGTTTTTTGGCCCTTCCTCAATCATTTTAAACAGCTCGTCACTGCTTATTAAATAGGCTAAAAATATATTAGCTATAAAAAAAGATAGAATTAAAAATATGAACCACTTCAACCCTTTCTTTCTAATTTTTTCAGCATTCCATACTTGTTTTGACAGTCTAATTTGTGCGCCACGATCCCCTTCAATCCAATATTCTATTCTTCTGAACACCATTTCAAGAAAAATAGTTTGTGGACAAATCCAACCACAAAATAATCGCCCAAAAATAACTGTAAAGAGAACAACAAAGACTACTCCAATAATCATGAAAAGAACGAAAAGATAAAAATCTTGTGGCCAAAACGGGAATCCGAATATATTAAATCTTCGTTCCAAAACATTAAACATCATAAACTGATTGCCATTAATTTTTACAAACGGATTGGCAACTAGAACTAGCAATAAAAAATAACTAACCCATTTTCGATAATTGTAAAATTTACCGCTTGGTTTTTTTGGAAAAATAAATTTCCTGTTCCCCTCTTCATCAATCGTTGCGATAGAATCTCTAAAAGATTCATCTGAATAATTAGACATTTTTTACTTATTTACTTGAGTGCTATCCATTTTGGCAGTTGCAATAATATCAGTTTTTGCTGTGTTTGGGTCAATCCAAATTTCACCTTCTGCAACTTTCGCGTCTTTAGGGTTACTTCCTTGTAAAGAAATAACATAACTCGCTACTTTTTGCATTTCTGTAGGTTTCAATGTACCTTTCCAAGAAATCATTCCTTTTCCATCTCTACCACCATGTTCAAGTGTATGGAAAATATTTTTGATTCCTCCACCTAAAATCCAATGATTATCTGTTAAGTTAGGTCCTATTTGTCCACCACCATCTGCTCTGTGACAAGCTACACAATTGTTGGTAAAAATAGTTTTTCCTTCAGCTAAACTAGGTGCATCTGTTAATAAAGTAACTGTTTCTTCATCCATCATATCAGGTGCGTTTTTCATATATTCTGCTACTTCAATTTTAGCTTGAGCCATTTCATTTTTGAGTTCCATTTCTTGATCTGGAGCTCCTAAAATTTCAAATCTAACGAGATAAATTATGGCAAATACTATGCATCCGTAGAACAAATAAACCCACCATGGTGGTAAAACGTTATCCAACTCTTTAATTCCATCATAATCATGGTCTAACAATAATTGTCCCTCACTTTCCATCGGGACAGTTCGTGTTAGTTTTTTCATTATATTTTTATACCAATCACTTTCTTTGAAACTTAAGCTATTTACTGCATCGACTTTTTGTTTTTGTTCTTCTGAAAGAATTTGATACATCACATTATCAATTGCACTTACCGTAATCTCAATTGCTATCAAAAGAAAAAGGAACACTGCCAGAAATAAGGAAATCATAGGAAACTTTATAAAAGCAAAATCATCTCCAGAGTCAACAAAATATTCCATAGCACCAACAACTGAAAGGAAAATTAAAGGTACTCGTATGTAGGAAGGGATTAATTTTTTCATTTTTTAAATTTTTAAAGTAATATAACTAGTATCCATTTTTTTTATCATTCAACGGAATTTTACTTATCTCTTCTATTTTCTCTTTCTTATAAGAGAATACCCAAAAACCTAATCCTAGAAAGAAGAAAAAAAAGATTAATAGTGAGAGTATAGGAAAAATGGCAACTCCATCTATAGTTTCCATATTGTGTTTTATTTGCTCGAACATAATGGTTTAGTTTTTAGCGTTATTTTTTACTTTTATATCAGTTCCTAACCGCTGAATATAAGCTATCATAGCTACAATTTCTCTTTCATTCATAGGTACAAATTGCTCTCCTTTTGCTTGTGCTTTTTTCTTGCAATTTTCATAACTTTTTACGAAATCGGGATCTGCTTTTAGATTCGCTTCTATATTTAGAGCTTGTTTTCTCAAGTCTTTAGTAGCATTTGCAATTTCGGCATCAGTGTAAGGAACACCAAGAGTTCTCATGGCTCTCATTTTCTTTTCTAACAAAGAAATATCCATAGATTCGTTATCAAACAACCATTTATATCCTGGCATAATGGAACCAGAAGAAATACTTTGTGGATCCCAAAAATGATTGAAATGCCAGCTGTCATTATATTTTCCACCTTCTCTCAATAAATCAGGTCCAGTTCGTTTAGAACCCCAAAGGAATGGATGATCGTATACAAACTCTCCCGCTTTGGCTTGTGGTCCGTAACGTTCTACTTCGCTTCTAAAAGGACGAACTGATTGTGAATGACAACCCACACATCCTTCACGAATGTATAAATCACGACCTTCTAATTCTAAAGGTGTATACGGTTTTACACTGGCAATAGTTGGAATATTTGATTTGACCATTATAGTTGGAACTATTTGAATAATTCCACCAATTAAAATAGCAACAACCGCAAAAAGTGTCAACTGGATAGGTCTTCTTTCCAACCAAGAATGGTATTTTTCGCCTTTAATTCTACCAGAACTTATTTTGATTAATTCAGGTGCTTCAGCTAATTCGTCTTCCACGTTTGCATTAGCACGAACAGTTAGAATAATGTTATATACCAATACAAACATTCCTATTAAATACATGGTTCCTCCAATAGCTCTCATCCAATACATTGGCATAATTTGAGTTACAGTTTCAAGGAAGTTCCCGTAGGTCAACGTTCCGTCTGGATTGAATTGTTTCCACATAGACGCTTGTGTAAAACCAGCAACATACATAGGTAATGTGTATATTATAATTCCTAAAGTTCCAATCCAAAAGTGGAAATTGGCTAATTTAATAGAGTATAATTTTCCTTTTGTCATTCGAGGTATCAACCAATATATCATACCAAATGCCATAAATCCGTTCCAAGCCAATGCACCAACGTGAACGTGGGCAATAATCCAATCGGTATAATGCGCTATAGCATTAAACTTTTTAAGCGATAACATTGGACCTTCTAAAGTCGCCATTCCGTAACCAGTTATTGCAACTACGAAGAATTTTAAAATGGGTTCTTCACGTACTTTATCCCAAGCTCCACGAAGTGTTAAAAGTCCGTTTATCATACCACCCCAAGAAGGTGCTATTAACATGATGGAGAATACAACCCCTAAGTTTTGTGCCCAAGTTGGTAAAGCAGAATATAGTAAATGGTGTGGTCCTGCCCAAATATAAATGAATATCAGAGACCAAAAATGCACAATAGATAGTCTGTAAGAATAAACAGGACGATTTGCCGCTTTAGGTATAAAGTAATACATTAAACCTAAAAATGGTGTCGTTAAGAAAAAAGCCACGGCATTATGACCGTACCACCATTGCACTAAGGCATCCTGTACACCCGCATAAATACTATAACTTTTTAAAGTTGAAACAGGCAATTCTAAACTATTAAAGATATGTAAAACAGCTACAGTAACGAAAGTGGCGATATAAAACCAAATAGCGACATATAAGTGGCGCTCTCTTCTTTTCAAAATAGTTCCAATCATATTGATACCAAAAGCAACCCAAATTAAAGCGATGGCAATATCTATTGGCCACTCTAGTTCGGCATATTCTTTTGATGTGCTATACCCTAACGGGAGAGAAACAGCTGCGGCAACAATAATGAGTTGCCAACCCCAAAAATTTAAATTACTCAAAAAGTCACTGAACATTCTGGCTTTAAGTAAACGTTGCAGGGAATAGTATACTCCTGCAAACATGGCGTTTCCTACGAAGGCAAAAATTACAGCATTGGTATGTAAAGGTCTTAATCTACCAAAACTCAACCAGGAAATTCCGTCGGTAATATTTGGAAAAAGAAACATTATTGCTAATATAAGTCCTACCAGCATGCCTACTACACCAAAAACGATAGTGGCGTAAAGAAACTTCTTTACAATTTTGTTGTCATAATAAAATTGTTGGATTTCCATAAATTAAAAAGATTATTGGTTATTGATTTTTTGTTTTGATTTTTTATTTTGATTGGAATCTGACGTAGAATCAATAATTTTTTTATCAACAAGCTCATCGTCAAAAAGCATACGAACAGAAGGCGTATAATCGTCATCATATTGTCCTGTCTTTATAGCAAAAATAAAAGCGATAAAAAAGCCAACGGCGACTACTATACTTATAGAAATTAATAAATAAATAACACCCATACCTAAAATTTGTTAGACAAAATTACTTTTAGAAATTTTTATAAAACATGATATTTGTCATGCTTACAGTTTTGCATTAAATTTAATCGGTTCTGGTCCTTAAAAGTTATACAATTCTAGTTTTTATTTGCATAATAATTACTCATCAATGTCACAAAACTTACAATGGTTATAGTGCTTAAAGGCATTATGATGGCTGCTACCAAGGGTGATAAATTTCCTGTAATAGCGAACGATAATCCAATAATGTTATATAATATCGAGAGCCCAAAACTCATTTTAATAAGACTAATTGATTTTTCTGATAATCGTAAAAAATAACCTAATTTTTCAAACTCACTGGCATCTAAAATGGCATCACAAGCAGGCGAAAAAACATTTACGTTTTCTGAAATGGAAACACCAATATTACTTTGTGCTAAAGCTCCAGCGTCGTTTAAACCATCTCCAACCATCATGACGTTTTTGCCCTCTTCTTGCAATTTTTTTATAAATTCTAATTTCTGTTCTGGCTTTTGATTAAAGATTAATTCTACTCCTTTTGGAAGCATTGCTTCTAAAGTACTTCGCTCCCCTTCATTATCACCAGAAACTATTTTTATTTGGTAATTAGTTTTTAAATTTCTAAAAAGTGAAACTAGACCCTCTCTATATTCATTATTAAAAATGTATTTTCCAAAATAAACTTCATCAATCATTATGTGTACTGCGGTTTGCTGAATACTATTTTCTTCTTGCATCCCTACAAAAGAAGCAGAACCTATTTTTATTAAATTGTTATCTATTGTTGCTTGGATTCCTTTACCCACAATCTCCTGATACCCTAAACAAGTTAATCGCTTTGTTTCAGGAAAAAAATCATATAACATTCTGCTTAACGGATGGTTTGAGGCTCTCAAAACATTTTTAATAGCTATGCAATTTTCTTCGGACAATGGTTTTCCTTCGTATGTAATATTCGATTTTTTATTGGTTGTAATTGTTCCCGTTTTATCAAAAACGATGGTATCGACTTTTGCTAATTGCTCAATAACAATAGCATTTTTAAGATAAAACTTTTGTTTTCCTAAAATTCGTAAAACATTCCCGAAAGTAAACGGAGCAGTCAATGCCAGTGCGCAAGGACAAGCTACTATTAATACTGCTGTAAAAACATTAAAAGCAATATTGGCATCAATAAATATCCAATATCCAAAACCAGCAAAGGCAATTAGTAAAAGTATTGGAGTGAAATAGCGACTAATTTTATCTGTAATGGTTTTGTGGTGTTGTTCGACATTTTTTTGAAAAATAGCATTGCTCCACAACTGTGTTAAATAACTTTGTGATACCGTATGTAACACTTCCATTTCTATAACTTTACCAATTTGTTTTCCGCCAGCAAAAACTTTGTCTCCTGATTTTTTTGTTATTGGAATGGCTTCTCCCGTTACAAAACTATAGTCAATTTCTGTTTTTTCAGAAATTAATATGCCATCAACAGGAATGAGTTCTTGGTTTCTAATTACTAATCGGTCGCCTTTTTGAATATCATAAATCGGAACACTTTCCTCAGAATTATTGCTATTTATTTTAGTAATTGCAATCGGAAAATAAGATTTAAAATCCCGCTCAAAACTCAAGAAACTATAGGTTTTAATTTGAAACATTTTACCCAATAGCATAAAAAATATCAAACCAGTTAAGCTGTCAAAAAAGCCTGAACCATAATTCATTACAATATCAAAAGTACTTCTGATAAAAAAAATCACAATTCCTAAAGCTATAGGAATATCAATGTTGAGCATACCCGATTTTATACTTTTGTAAGCAGAAACATAATATCCACTTGCAGAGTAGAAAAAACTTGGCAAGGACAATGCAAAAATTAACCAACGGAAAAATCCACGATAATGGTCTAACCAATATTCGCTTACTTCAAAATATTCTGGAAAAGAAAGCAGCATGATGTTACCAAAACAGAAAAAGGCAACTCCTAGTTTATAGGTCAAACTTCTATCAATAGTGCTTTTTTTAGTTTCATAATTCTCTAAACTTATATACGGTTCGTATCCTATCGAGCTTAATAAATTAACAATTTCTTTTAGAGAAACTATATTAGGACTGAATGTAATTCGGACTTTCTTTTCAGGAAAATTAACTTGTGACGCATTTATTCCTTTTTGAAGACGCTGTAGATTTTCCAAAATCCAAATGCATGAACTACAGTGAATATGAGGAATGTTAAGTGAAACGATAGCCGTTTTGTCCTCGTAGAATTCCAGAAGTTTTGAAACAATACTCTCATTATCTAAAAAATCATATTTACCTTTTATATCTAGCGGAGTTGCCCCAGGTGATTTTTCGAAATCATAATAACACGTCATATCATTGAGACTAAAAATTTCGTAAACGGTTTTGCAGCCGTTGCAACAAAAATCTTTGGTGTCAAATTCAATTCGTTCTTCTTTTACAATATCTAAACCACAGTGGAAACATTTTTGTGCATCCATAACTTTACTCATTTTACCTTTGGCAAATTTCTCAAACACTTGTTAAGAAAAGGATGATATTTATCATATAAATGTACTAAATTTGCAATACTAAAGAGGTACTTAAATGAGTAAATGTGAACAATGTATCGTAAGAGAATTCAGTTCTTTAAAGGCCCTTAATAAAGACGAATTACTACAACTTTCTGATTGTAAAACGTCATACACTATTAAAAAAGGGGAAACCATTTTTGAAGAAGGTGAAAATGTTAATGGTATCTATTGTATAAAAGACGGAATTTGTAAACTTACAAAATTGAGCCCCAATGGTAAAGATCAGATTGTTAAGTTGGTAAAAAAAGGCGAATTATTAGGACAACGCGCTATGATTAGCGAAGAACCTGTGAACCTAAGTGCCGTGGCTCTTGAAGAAATGCAGGTGTGCTTCATACCCAAATCAGATATCATGGGTTACTTTGATAAAAACAATCAGTTTTCTATGAATGTGATGCGAACCATTTGCAGTGATTTGAAAGATGCTGATGACCATATGGTTTCTATGGCGCAAAAAACAGTTAAAGAACGATTAGCAGAAACCTTACTTTATTTAGAAGAAACTTTTGGAAAAAGTAGTGACGGCTCCTTAAACGTTCAACTTTCTAGAGAAGAATTATCAGGAATGATAGGTACTGCTACCGAAAGTTGCATTCGATTATTATCTGATTTTAAAAAATTAGGTTTGATAGAATTGAATGGTAAAAAAATAGTTTTAAAAGATAGTAGTAAATTGAAGAGAATTTCGGAATAGCGTTACAACTTCTTTGCCTCTTCCCAAAAAATATCCATCTCAGCAAGTGTCATATTCTTTCTGGTGCTCGTCTGCGACGAGTACCTACTTACTTTCGTATGACAAATAAAGCGTTTGAAACGCGGGTCATAAAACATTCTACCATAAAGGCTCTACATTTACATTACAAAACACTGTATTATCCTATTCATAATTTCTATAGCTGCTATTTACATAATCTCTTTCATGAAAAACGATTTCGGCAGCTACAGGATTATAATGTATATAATTAACTCGCTGTTCTATTTTTTCTAAAGTATCTAATATAACTGGATGAAAACCATCCTGCCATAATTTATAATTTTTAGCCCTTCCTGATTTTTGTGCTTCATAACTAAATTTCCGTAAAAGCCATTCTCGTCTACTCTCTGGATGTTCTTGAATTGCTTCTACAAGTTTTTTGGACGTAAATTTTTTAAAATCCCGAATTACATTTTGCAACTCGCCATCAAATGCTGTTACGATTAAATGTATATGACTCGTCATATATACATAAGCATGTACACTCAGTCCTTTTTCCTTTATACAGTAATTTAAGGAATCATCAATAATAGTACAATAAATAGGTCTTGTAAATAAATCTACCCAATCTACAACTGTTATAGTAATAAAAGTAGGTACAGTGCTATCTATAACTTTGTATTTCTCAGACATTGTTTTCTTTCAAATATATTGATTTTATGAAAACTATGAAAAAGTTGGTTTATAGTATTTATGCTTTTGTAACCGCGTTGCAAACGCTACGATTTGTCTTTTAACTAGATAGGTACTCGATGTAATCGAGCACCAGAGAACATGCAATTCCGCGCTATCCGTTTTGCGACAAATCCGCGCCATCGGGTGTTATTACAAACTGACTTTAGTATACTTAATTATATTCTTTTTTTTATAAATAATAACCGATTTTCGATAACCACTTTCCTCGAAGTTTAAGTAATATACCCCGTTTATTGAATCACATTTGGATCTTGTTTGGTAGAGTACTTTTCCAATCATATCTTTTGGAATGATGATAGTGACTGAATAATAAGTGTCATTAAAATTCAGTGGTGATTCTTCTTTTTTTATTTTATATTCATTTTGAAAATCAACATTAATAATTACCTCTAATTCTTTAATATTATTTAAATTTTCATCACATGAAAAAATAATAAAAAATAAAAAACAAACAAATATTCTCATCTCTATTAAATTATAGTTGTTCCCATGAAGTATATCGTATATGGTGTACCAGCACCATTATAACCAGCACCTGCTGCTGTTGCAAGATTTCTAAAAATCCCTTTAGCAGTGAAATCTTCCTTCATATCAAAATTATAAGTGTCAAGTAATGCCATTATATCCCCATTACCAATATACACAACAGCTATAGAGCCGTAAATCTACGCTTGACTTGGAAGTGTAGGGTTTGAAAAATAAGCCCGATAGCGCGGATTTGCAATCCGTGAACACAAACAAAGATTAAAACTAAATTTTAATTCTAATTTGTATTGATTACAACTTCTTCGCCTCTTCCCAAAAAACATCCATCTCAGCTAAAGTCATATCCTTTAAAGGTTTGCCTAATTCACCCGCTTTGCTTTCCAGGTATTGGAATCGTTTGATAAATTTTTTATTGGTGCGTTCTAAGGCATCTTCGGGATTTATGTTTAAAAATCGAGCGTAATTGATCATCGAAAATAATACATCTCCAAACTCAGCTTCTATTTTATCTTGATTTCCTTCCTGAACTTCAACTTGCAATTCCTCTAATTCTTCTTGCACTTTATCCCAAACCTGATGCAGTTCTTCCCAATCAAACCCCACTCCTTTTACTTTATCTTGAATTCTACTTGCTTTTACTAATGCTGGTAAACTTTTGGGAACGCCTTCTAAAACCGATTTCTTGCCTTCTTTTAGTTTTAGCTTTTCCCAATTTTGTTTTACTTCTTCTTCGTCAGCCACAACTACATTACTATAAATATGTGGATGGCGATGAATGAGTTTATCGCAAATTTCATTGCAAACATCAGCTATATCAAAATCGTTGGTTTCACTTCCTATTTTAGCATAAAAAACAATATGCAACAATAAATCGCCTAACTCTTTTTTTACTTCGTTTAAATTATTATCTAAAATCGCATCTCCTAATTCATAAGTCTCCTCAATAGTTAAATGCCGCAACGTTTGAATGGTTTGCTTTTTATCCCAAGGACATTTCTCTCGCAATTCATCCATAATAGTTAATAGTCGTTCAAAAGCTTGGAGCTGATTTTTTTTGGAGTTCATTAAGAAAGGTTAAATGGTTTAAATTATCATTGTAAAAATAAGAAATCCTGTCAGGAAAACATCGTGACAGGATAAAATATAATGTAAAGAGTTAAATTACTCTTTCTTTGTTTTTGTTTTTTTTGCTGTAGCTTTTGGTTTTTCTGCAACAACTACTTCTTCAGTAGCATTAGAAACAGTTTCTTCTATTTGCTTTTCTTTGTCATTATCGGTAGCTTCAGTTTTAGGCTCTTCTTTAGAAACTAATCCGTTTGCTTGAAGCATATTGTACCAATTTAATACTTTTTTTATGTCAGATGGGTACACTCTATCAGCATCGTAATCTGGCAAAATTTCTTGAAAATAAGCAATCAATTTTCCATTATCTTCCTTATGAGAAATAGCTGTTGGACCATTATCTTCCTTAACAGCAATATTTCGCATTACCTCAGTCAATGGCTTTTCAGCACTGTTTGTATAAATAGAAATTTCTGATAAAAGACTCACATTACTTCTTAACCCAACGGTTACTTTTTTTCCGTCAAGTAATGACTCGGCAACAAATCCAGTTCTGGTTTGAACTTTTAGTAAGTATAATCCTGGTTTACCTGAAATTGACAATATTTTTTCTAAATTCATTTTGTAATTTTATAATTATGTGGTAATATATTTTGGCTAAGTAAACTGTAAAATTATCTTCCTTTAGCTGAGATAAATTTCATTTTATAATCAGGTCGAGTTTTGCCTTCCATAATATTTTGAAGTTTCTTTTTAATCAATTGTTTTTTTAATGAGGATAACAAATCGGTAAAAAGAACACCTTCAATATGGTCGTATTCATGCTGAATTACACGAGCTACAAGTCCGTCAAATACTTCTGTTTTTTTAATAAAATCTTGATCGTAATATTCGATTGTAATTTTTTCGTGTCTAAAAACATCTTCTCTAACTTCTGGAATACTCAAACAACCTTCATTGAAACCCCACTCCTCACCTTCTTCTTTTATCATTTTTGCATTGATAAAAGTTCGTTTAAAGTTTTTTAGTTGGCTTTGCTCATCATTAGACAAGTCATCATCTTCTCCAAAAGGAGAGGTGTCTATCACAAACAAACGAATAGGAAGTCCTACTTGTGGTGCAGCAAGTCCTACCCCATAAGCATTGTACATGGTTTCGTACATGTTTGCAATTGTTTCTTTTAGATTAGGATAATCTGGTGCAATTTCCTCTCCTACTTTACGTAAGACAGGATCTCCATATCCTATAATTGGTAAAATCATTTTTAAAATATTTCGATTTGGAGTCAAAATTCATAACAATATCTTGACATGGTTGGCAAAAATAGTAAAAATTAAAGAATGAATAATTTACTTTTAAATAATTAGGATAATTTTATCAAAAAAAATCAAATCATCTTTCTGGTCAGATAGTCTTGTAGCATAATTGTTGCAGAAATTTCGTCTACTAATGCTTTATCCTGTCTCTTTTTTTTGTTTAATCCGCTATCTATCATCGTTTGAAATGCCATTTTAGAGGTAAAGCGTTCATCAACTCTGATAATTTTCATTTCAGGAAAAGCTTTAGAAAATTTCTTAACAAACTCTTCAATTATTGCAGTACTTTCAGAGGGTTCTCCATTCATTTGTTTGGGTTCTCCGATGAGAACTTTAGCAACATTTTCCTTATTAAAATAGGCAGTCAAAAATGATATGGCAGTTTCTGAAGGAATAGTAGTAAGTCCTGATGCAATTATTTGTAGTTCATCAGTTACTGCAATACCAGTTCTCTTGAGTCCATAATCTATTGAGAGTATTCTAGGCATTTTTTTGGTAAAGGTACAGCTTCGTTTTGAGTTATAATTTCTTTTTTTACTTGAAATTTATAAAAATTAAAAAGAGTATATGACACCTTATTTTAAAGAATGTTTAGGATTTATATTTAAAAAAAACAATTTTATAAAAAAATTTAACCTATTTTATTAAATCATTACAATTATGTTAAAAAAAATAACGTAATTGCAACACTAAATTTTCAATATGAAGCATCATAAAGCGCTTTTTTTATTATTACTAATTGCTTCATTTGCTAATTCGCAAAACAAAGTCTTTTCAATAGACCATGTTGAATCTAGAGATAGCAATCTAGAATGGACGCTTATTAAAAACGTTGGAGAACAATTGGTTCACTTTTCTAAAAGCGAAATTAATTTGTTTATTGATAAAAGATACCATCTTACCATTATTTCAAAAACTGACTTGCCAGAAAAAGGAATTATTTATTTATGTAATGATGAAACAAAAAATTTAGTTACCGTTATGCTTATTGATAATGTAAAGATGTATTTATATAGTAAAACAAAACGTTTTCTAATTAATTTTGAAAACAAAAAACTATTAAAACTTACTGCTGATATAGATTAATAGTATAATATTATTTATTTTTTCTTAAATTATTTTACTCTTCCTCTCTTCAAAAAGTTACTGAATAACTATAAAATATTTTCAGTATTCTATTTTAAATTAGAGCAATTATAAAAAATGATTTTATATTTGCCAAAAATCACAACTTATGACAGCTTTACAAACTATTATTGAACAAGCCTGGGAAAACCGCGCATTATTACAAGAAGAGAAAACTATAAATGCCATTAGAGAAGTCATTAACTTATTAGATTCTGGAACTTTACGAGTTGCCGAACCCATAAATGACTCTTGGCAAGTAAATGAGTGGATAAAAAAAGCAGTCGTTCTTTATTTTCCTATTCAAAAAATGGAAACTTTTGAGGTGGGTATTTTTGAATATCATGATAAAATTCCATTGAAAAAAGGGTATGCCGAAAAAGGAATACGAGTAGTTCCCCATGCAGTTGCAAGACACGGAGCCTATTTATCTAAAGGAGTTATTTTAATGCCTAGTTATGTAAATATAGGTGCGTATGTTGACGAAGGGACTATGGTAGATACATGGGCAACTGTAGGTAGTTGCGCTCAAATAGGAAAAGACGTACACCTTTCTGGTGGTGTAGGAATTGGCGGTGTTCTTGAACCATTACAAGCCGCACCCGTTATTATAGAAGACGGGGCATTTATTGGCTCGCGTTGTATTGTTGTAGAGGGTGTTCATGTGGGTAAAGAAGCGGTTCTTGGAGCTAATGTTTGCCTAACAGCTTCAACAAAAATTATTGATGTTACTGGTGAAACTCCAATAGAAAGAAAAGGATTTGTTCCTGCTCGTTCAGTAGTGATTCCAGGAAGTTATACTAAAAAATTTGCTGCAGGTGAATTTCAAGTGCCTTGTGCTTTAATCATTGGAACTCGCAAACCGTCAACCGATTTAAAGACTTCATTAAATAATGCTTTGAGAGAATACGATGTAGCAGTTTAATTTTTAATAAAATATATTGGATATATCAATAGTCATTGTTAATTTTAGAGGTTGGAAAGCTCTAGAGAAATGTTTGGATTCATTAGAAAAAATTATTTCCCAAACTTTTTCTTTTGAGGTTATCATTGTTGATAATTATTCAAATGACGGTCAGTTTTTTATTTTTGAAAAAAAATATAAAAAATTTATTTTCATTGAAAACATAGGAAACTATGGCTTTTCTAATGGTTGCAATCGTGGAGCGTTATTGAGCAAAGGAAAATATATACTATTTCTAAATCCTGACACCTCAATTAGTTTTAATGCTTTGGAAATACTTTTACAAACGGCTATTTCACATCCAAAAATTGGAGTTCTATCTTGTTTACAAATCGATGAGAAGGGAAATCACTATAAACAAAATCTTTTATTTCCTAATTTTGTGCGGTTTTTTGGAATTTTAAGATCATTACACAGAACATTTAATAAAGCAAAACTTAAAAAGCGATTTACAACGACAAACGATTTATTTTATCCAGATTGGGTTAGCGGAGCTGTACTATTCATTAGTAGGGAATGGTTTGATAAAATTAATGGATGGAATGAAGATTATTGGCTTTATTTTGAAGATGTGGATATTTGCAAAAAAATAGCTAAAATTGGAGGAAAGGTAGCCGTTACCAAAAATGTTACTATTTTCCATCAGCATGGAGGTGCATCTCGTATTAATATTAAAACTAAAGCACTAACAAAAACCGAGGTCATCATTTCAAAACATGTTTACATTAGCAACAATTTTTCGGGTATAAAACGATTTTATTTACATAGTTTATTACTGATTGGCACTCTTTTTGGAAAATCTATTTTAGCATTTTTCGGAATGTTATTGTTTTTTATTCCAAAATTAGAAGTGAATCAATTAATACTTAAAAATAGCTGTATTTACTATTTTAATGCCTTGAAAATGAAAACCTGGATTAGTCCACGGGCCATGAATTATCCAAAAAACAAAGCTTAATCTTTTCAAAATGAAAATACTTGTGATTCAGCAAAAAATGATTGGCGATGTACTATTGAGCACAATTTTATGCGATAATTTACGTATTGCTTATCCTAACGCTACAATAGATTATATGGTATATGAATCTACCATTGCTGTACTTCAAGGAAATAAATCAATCGATAATTTAATATTATTTGAGGATAAACACAAAAAAAGTAATTGGGAATTTCTTAAATTATTATTAGCTATTCGTAAGAATAAGTATGATATGGTTATTGATGCCTACGCAAAAATTGAAAGTTATTTGACAGTGCTATTTTCAGGAGCGAATCAAAAAATATCTTTTTCTAAAAATTGGCAAAAAATACTTTTTACAGACGTTGTAGACAAAATTAAAATTCCAAAATCTAATCTTGGACTAATAATTGAACAACGACTTTCTTTACTAAATCCATTAAATTTAAAAATAGATTTAAAAACTTTTCCAAAACTTTATTTAACAAGTGAAGAAGTAAATTTTGCCAAAAGTCTATTCAAAATAAACAATTTAGACTCCACAAAAAAAACCGTTATGGTGAGCATAATCGGTAGCTCATTAGAAAAAACCTATCCTTCAAAATTTATATCCGAAATTATAGATAGAATTGCAAATAATTATGATGTGAATATGTTATTTAACTATATTCCAAATCAAATAGAATTAGCGAGAACAATTTATAATAATTGTCAAAAAGAAACACAAACTAAAATATTTTTTGATGTAATAGGAAAAAATTTAAGAGAATTTATCGCCATTATGAATGAATGTGACTTGATAATTGGCAACGATGGAGGTGCAATAAATATGGCAAAAGCATTAGACAAACCTTCTTTTACTATTTTTTCACCTTGGATTGATAAAAAAGGTTGGGCTACTTTTGAAGATGGAATAACACACGTTTCTGTTCATTTAAACGACTATAAACCCGATTTTTTCACATATAAAACAAAGAAAGAAATCAAAAAAAAACACCTTTCATTGTATAATGAATTTAATCCAAATTTATTCCAAAAAAAATTAGATGTTTTTTTAAATCATAATCTTCTAAACATAAGTCGTGCAAAAAAAACAGAGATTCAATATAAAAAATACTCTTTGAGCGGACTTGTAATTACCTATAACGAGGAGCATAACATAGAGAAAGTTATTGAGGATTTAGATTTTGCCGATGAGATTATCATTGTAGATTCTTTCAGTACTGACAATACGGTAAAAATTGCGCAATCTTATAAAAATGTAAAAGTATATCAATACCCTTTTGAAAATTATGCTGCTCAACGAAATTATGCCATTAGTTTAAGTTTAAATCCATGGATTTTATTCCTAGATGCCGATGAAAGACTGACACCAGCACTTAAAGAAGAAATTATTCAAACCGTTTTAGAAAAAAAGAGTCATTCGGCCTATTATTTTTTCCGAATTTCGATGTTTAAAAACACAAAGTTAAACTTTAGTGGTAGGCAAACAGAGAAGATTTTGAGACTTTTTAAAAAAGAAAACGCCTATTATGATTTACAAAAAACAGTGCATGAAAAATTAATCATTTCGGGAACAATTGGCACTTTAAAACACAAACTTATTCATTTTTCGTACAGTAATTATTCTAGTTATAAACAAAAGATGATTCGTTATGGATTTTTAAAAGCGGGGGATGAATTATTGAAAGGAACAAATCCTACTGTTTTTAATTTATACATACGACCTATTTATCAATTTATTTACCTATATATCATTAGGCTGGGAGTTTTAGACGGAAAAAATGGATTAATCATAAGTTACCTAAACGCATTAAGTATTTATGTACGCTTTAGAGAATTAAAAAAAATGAAGTTAAAAAATTAAGACCTCCAAAATTTTAATAGCTTCTTAATTCTGTTTTTTTTATAAAATTTTACCTGAAAATCATTAGTGTAGAACCACATTTTTTGAAAAATTGCTGCTTCAGTTTCTCTTAAATATAGTTTTGAATATTCAGCACTCATAATCTCTATCATTTCTTTTTTTGGCGTTAGTCTTGAAAGATTTTTCATTCGTTCATCAAAACTCAACTCTTGATGAAATGACATTCTATTTAAATCGACTAAAAAGAATTCGTAATCCCCATCATTCATTTTTTTAATTAAAGTATTTCCTGGAGAATGATCTAAAAATTCTATTCCCTTTTGGTGTAATGTGTAACAAAATTGAGTGAATTGACGCAAAATTATTTCATTTTCAGGAAAATCAGGAATTTCTACCAGCTCTCTAAAAGTCAAATCACATTCGAGATGTTCACTAATGTAATAACTTTTATTTAAACCTAGTAAAGTAAAAGATTCTGCAAATGCAATGGGCTGAGGAGTTCCTATTCCATGTTTCAATAAAATATTTGCGTATTCAAATGAACGTCTAGCTTTTGATTTTCTGAAAAATTTGTAAATAATTTTATTGTAAAAATTGGGTATTTTAAAAGATTTAATATTTACCGTTTTTTCTTCTAATTCAAAAAGTTTAATCGTATTTCGTTTTCCATTACCTAAAACAACTCCAGAAGAAGTGAAACTGTGAATAAAGCGAGATAAACTCTGTTCGTATTTCTGAAATTGTGAATCAACATTTAAATACATCTGTAAAATTTATAATAACAAAAGTAGGTATTGCTTTTTATTTTCACAAACTACATTTAATATAAAACCAACAAGAGTTACTGAAATCAATTTTAACAAATTACAAATAATTAAAATAATATATTTGCACCTATTAATCAACGTACATTAAATGCGAAATCAGCTTAGATTAAACGAATATAAAGTATTGTTTTACAGAATATTACTGGCTTATTTTTTTTATTTTACAACTAGAGTCCTTTTTTACCTTTACAACTCTAGCTTATTACAAGTAGAATCAATTACCGACTTTATAGCTTTATGCTATTACGGTTTAGCTTTTGATACTACTGCTATTTTGTATGTAAACTTACTATTCATTCTTTTTTCAATACTGCCATTTTTAAAAAACACTTCAAAAAGTTATCAAAAATTTATTTTCTATCTTTATTTCATTACTAACTTATTAGCTTTTGCAACAAACTTTGTAGATTTCATCTATTACAAATACACTTTTGCAAGAACAACAATTGTTGCTTTAGAAGTACTAAAACATGAAACCAATAAAGCAACTTTATTTTCGAGTTTTTTAATTCATTATTGGCATGTATTTTTATTGTTTATACTATTATCAACATGCTGGGTTTATTTATACAAAAAAGTTAGTGTCAAGAAATCTTTAGTTTCTAAAAAAGTACATTATTTTGGATTTTCTATTGTTGGGTTTCTTTTTATTTCATTATTAATTATAGGAGGAATTCGAGGTGGTGATTTTAAAAAATCTACTCGTCCTATAAACCTATTAGATGCTAGTAAACATGTTAAAAACATAGTTCATTCAGATATCGTACTCAACACCCCTTTTGCAATCATTAGAACTTTATTTACTAACAGTTTTGAAAAAACTAACTATTCAAATGTTACTGACAAAGTAATTACAGATAAAATTCAACCTATAAAACAATACCATAATAATCCTAAAACTAAACCTAATGTAGTTTTATTTATTTTAGAAAGTTATGGTAGAGAATATATAGGAGCTTTAAATAAAGATGCGAAAATTTCGAATTATAAAAGCCATGCGCCATTTTTAGACTCTTTATCGCAAAATAGTTTAATATATTCTAATGCTTATGCCAATGGGAGACAATCTATACACGGCATGTCATCAATATTAGCAGGAATTCCATCATTTAAAGATGCCTTTACTTCATCTCCTTATCCTAAACAAAAAATTGAATCACTAGTTTCTACTCTTGAAAGTGAAGGATATAGTACTTCTTTTTTTCATGGTGCTGCAAATGGTTCGATGGGATTTTTAGGGTTCGGGAATATTCTTGGCATAGACAATTATTATGGAAGAACCGAGTTTAATGACGATTCTCAATTTGATGGTTTTTGGGGCATTTGGGATGAACCTTTTCTTCAGTTCATGAAAAATACTTTAGACAAGAAAAAAGCGCCTTTTTTTGCAACTGTATTTACTGTATCTTCACACGAACCCTATATTATACCAGAAAAATATAAAAACAAATTTCATGAAGGTGGTATTCCTATGCACAAATGTGTAGAATATACTGATTTTGCCATAAAACGATTTTTTGATGAAGCTAAAAAGCAACCTTGGTTTTCTAATACCATTTTTGTTTTAGTTGCAGATCATGGCAATCAGGTTTTTTATGACGAATATAGCAAACCTATTAATCGTTTTTCTGTACCAATTATAATTTACAAACCTAATAGTAAATATATAGGTGTTGATACTGATTTAGCTCAACAAATAGACATTTACCCCACAATTTTAGATATGATTGGTTATAAAAAACGGTTTAGAAGTTGGGGACGTAGTTTGTTGGATAAAAAATCGAGCGAGCCATTCGTAATTAACTCAACTGGTAATATTTATCAATTTTTAAGAGGAAATTACATTTGTACTTTTGATGGTAAAAAAGCACTTGGTTTTTATAGCAAAGACGACAAAGGACTTGAAAAAAATTTAATTCAATACAGAAATCATGAAATGAATGACATTGAACTTCATTGTAAAGCATTGATTCAAGATTATATGCAACGTGTTGTAGATAGAAAGATGTATTATTAAATTGAAATTCTTATTTTATTATTAAAATAGATAGATTTTATAAATATTGATTAATCCCTTTTTCAATCCTCGTATATTTTTTTAATATTGTTTCACTTTGAATTTTATCGTTTAATTCAAAATTCTCTTTCGAATTAATTTTATGATGAATATGAAATACTATACCCGCGTAACGAATTCTTTTCGATTTGACACCATTGTTTCCCATTCGAATAACTAAATCCGAATCTTCTCTACCCCAGCCCTCAAAATCTTCGTTATAACCGTTTATAGCAATAAAATCGTTACGCCAAAAAGATACATTGCAACCACGAAACTTTTTTGATACTCCTTCATGTATTTTATAAAAATTAGACAAAATAGGAATGTGTATACTTCGAGATTTATTTTTTATCTCTTTAGAAAAAAAAGTGAATTTAATTTGTTTTTTTCTTATGACATCTGCTACAAAAGGAGGTAAAATATTAACTCTCGAACCATACAAATAAACTCCTTTTTGGCTAGAGTTTACATGATCTTCAATAAAATTTTTATGCAATATACAATCACCATCAATTTGAATTATATACTCAGATGATGCTTCAGCTATCGCTTTATTTAATATTTTTGATTTTCTAAAACCTAAATCTTCTTGCCATATATGATGAATTGGCACTTTACACGTTTTCTTGAATTCGTCAATTAAAGATTTTGTTTCTTGTCTAGAACCATCGTCAGCAATAAGGATTTCTGAAGGCAAAACGGTTTGTGACATAGCACTTTTTAAAACTAATTCTAATGCTTCTGGCCAATTATAAGTTGATAGTAATAAGGCAGTATTAATATTCATTAAACGTATTTTAAAAATATTTTTCGAACTTTGGTTTGTAATTTATTTTCTTAATTTGAAGATGTTTAAACCATTGTCCAAAATTTTTAGAAATTAATTTAAAATCACTAACTTTTAGGTTTTCTGCATTCTTAATATATTCCTTCATTTCATTAAAATCTTTCGATGGCAAATAACCCAATCTTTTCCAAGCCTTCGGGTTTAGATAAAAAACATCCCTAAATTCTTTATAATTATCTCTATTTGCTGATTTCCATTTATCAAAAAAGGAATCATTAATTTCGAGACTGTGTCCCCAATTTGCAAATTTATATCGAAGCTCATCTTCAGTTCTTGAAAGACATTCGTGAAGTAAAATATTATCTGTGTATATAATTCGTTCTTTAGTTTTCCTTGCAACTTTATAATTTGGATAATTAGTAGCCAGCATAACTTTTGTAGGTTTGTCTATATATAACAATCCTTCATCTAGGTATTTATATATGTTTATCAAATAACCTGAAATTTGAATTGGGTGTTTTTCAGGATTTATTAAATAACTATCATATTTGCGCAATGTCTTTATAAATTTTTCAAAGTCAATAAAAATTTCGTCAGCATCTATTTGAACCAGCCAATTACCAACCCCCATTTTTAAAGACAACATATATCTTTCACGAGTATCATTTTCAATAGGGGATAATTCAGGGATATAGAAATCATCACTGTAAAGTATAATTTTTTTTTCTATATCAAATATAGTAAGCCATTCAAAAAAAGACGCTTCAACTTCAAATTTTTGACCAGACCAAGTACGATAGTCTTTGTCTATTGCAATAAAAATAGAATCTGCATCATTATATACAGGCGGAATAGAATTTTTTAGTTTTTCATAATCATATGACATTAAAAAACCAACATGAATGTTTTTCATTTATTCAATTTAGGCATAAATATTAAAATTATATTCATTACAGCTTTAACTATTTTCCATGCAAATGGAAATTTTTGTATATGCAAAATCTGAAGAAACCGTTTAGAATTAAGTACCGAAACTAACTCATAATCTTCGGCAAAAAGCGGAAAATATTTATTTATTGTTTGCTTTCTCTCGTCTATAGAAAGATTTTTATACCTAGCAACCGAAGATACTCCAGTAAAATCAAAGTTACTTATGGTTAAATTTAAATATTTATAAGGTACATTTTTATAGCAAATTGCATAAATGAAAAATTCCCAATCAGAAGCAATTTTATACTCTTCATTATATAGAAAAAAATCAAAAAAAAGTTTTCTTCTAATAAAAGAAGATTGATGACTTAAAGTCCCTGAGTAAAAAAAAGAAAAAGAAAGTTTTTCAGGAAATGTTCTTTTTTTTGTTGAGTTATTATTTACTCGATAATAATCTCCATAGTAAATATCATAATCATCTATAAGTTCTTTCTCCATTTGTTCTAATACTTTTTCATTAAAAAAAGTATCACCGCTGTTCATGAAAATTAAAAAATCGCCTTTAGCTATCTTAATTCCTTTGTTCATAGCATTATAAACGCCTTTATCTGGTTCACTTACCCAGTATTCAATATTTTCTTTATATTGTTCAATTACATCTATTCCTCCATCACTACTACCACCATCGATTACTATAAATTCAAAATTTTGCCAAGTTTGATTGATGACGCTTTCAATGGTTTTTTTTAAACCTACTTTGTCATTATAATTAATGGTAATAATGGATAATTTAGCCATTTAAAGTTATCTGTTATCCATTAAATTTTTCTTGATACACTTTTGAAATTCCTTCAGGAAGTTCAATTGTATGTTTCCAACCTAGACTGTTTAACTTAGTTGTATCTGTTAACTTTCTTGGTGTTCCGTCTGGTTTTAATGCATCAAAAACAATATTTCCTTCAAATCCAACAATGTTTTTAACTAATTCAGCTAAATCTTTTATAGCAATTTCTTTACCAGTACCAATATTTACAAAACCTTTATCGTTGTAATTTTGCATTAAATATACACAAGCATTTGCCATATCTGAAGCGTGTAAAAACTCCCTAAGTGGAGTTCCTGTTCCCCAAACTACAACTTCACTTTCATTATTTTGCTTGGCTTCATGAAACTTTCTTAACAATGCAGGTAATACATGAGAGTTTTGTAAATCATAATTATCATTAAAACCGTACAAATTGGTGGGCATAACAGATATAAAATTACAATTATATTGATCTCTATAAGCATCGCACATTTTTATCCCTGCAATTTTTGCGATAGCATACGGCTCATTCGTTTCTTCTAACAAACCTGTTAAAAGATATTCTTCTTTTAAAGGTTGTGGAGCTAATTTTGGGTAAATACATGTTGAACCTAAAAATAATAACTTTTTTACTCCATTTTTATAACTTTGATGAATGACATTACTTTGAATAAGTATATTTTCATAAATAAAATCGGCTCTTAAAGTATTATTGGCTACTATCCCACCAACTTTGGCAGCCGCTAAAAAAACGTATTCCGGTTTTTCTTTTTCAAAGAAATCAGCAACATCTTGCTGATTGATAAGATTTAATTCAGATGATGTTCTGGTAATAATATTTGTAAAACCTTTATTTGTTAGGTCTTTAACAATAGCACTACCTACCATTCCACGATGACCAGCAACATATATTTTAGAAGTAATTTGCATGTTAACTAGATTTTATTTGAAATTTTTTAAGTGCTTTTCTTTTTTGAAAATTTCCAAATCAGCTTGCATCATCTCTTTCACCAACATATCCAAAGTATATTTTGGTTCCCAACCTAGTTTAGTTTTGGCTTTTGTATTGTCTCCAATTAACAATTCAACCTCAGTAGGTCTAAAATAGGCTGGATCAATTTTTACAACCACTTGCCCAACTTTAAAAGCATATTCAGGGTTAGATGAAGAAACAACTGTTGCGGTTTCGTTTACATCTTCTCCTTTAAAATCTACAACTACACCAACTTCGTTAAATGACATTTTAATAAACTCACGAACTGTAGTTGTAACACCAGTAGAAATTACAAAATCTTCAGGAGTTTCTTGTTGTAATATTAACCACATCGCCTCTACATAATCTTTGGCATGACCCCAGTCTCTTTGTGAGTCTATGTTACCCATATACAAGCAATCGTCCATTCCTAATGCCATTTGAGATACACCACGAGTAATTTTTCTAGTTACAAATGTTTCCCCACGTCTTGGACTCTCATGGTTAAAAAGTATTCCGTTACAAGCAAACATATCGTATGCTTCACGATAATTTACAGTAATCCAATAGGCATACATTTTAGCCACTGCATAAGGCGAACGTGGGTAAAATGGCGTAGTCTCTTTTTGAGGAACTTCTTGAACTAAACCATACAATTCTGATGTTGATGCCTGATAAATTTTAGTTTTTTTTGTTAATCCTAATAATCTAACAGCGTCTAAAATACGTAATGTTCCTATACCATCTGCATTAGCAGTATACTCAGGAATGTCAAAACTCACTTTTACATGACTCATTGCACCTAAATTATAGATTTCATCAGGTTGGGTTTCTTGAATAATTCGAATCAAGTTGGTAGAATCACTTAAATCACCATAATGCAATTTGAAATGTTGATTATTAACATGTGGGTCTTCATATATGTGATCTATTCTTTGTGTATTAAATAAAGAACTTCTACGTTTAATACCGTGAACCATATATCCTTTAGACAATAATAATTCTGCTAAATACGCCCCGTCTTGTCCAGTTATACCAGTTACTAATGCTACTTTCATTGTATATTATGTTTGTTATTTATGGTTTTTTAATTCTTCTTCTAATAGTAAATCTAAGATTTCAAAAATAGTAAAATTATAATTCCAATGCAATTCTGATTTTGCCTTTCTATTATCTCCATACATATCTTCAATTTCTGATGGACGATATAAGTCTTTACTCACCACACAAAAGCTTTGAGGTATTCCTAACTTTTCAAAAATATAAAATATAATAGCCCTCAAGGTAATTGAGTGTCCAGAGCATATCAAATAATCATCAGGAGTTTCTTTCTGCAGCATCAAAAACATTGCTTTAACATATAAAGGTGCATAACCAAAATCACGTTTTACATCAATATTTCCAACCAATAATATATCTTGAAGTCCCTTACTAATTTTAATGCTTTCCTGTATAATTTTCTTAATAAAAAAAGTATTTTGTCTTAAATAGGATTCATGATTAAACAAAACGCCACAACTTACATGCATTTCATAACTTTCTCTATAATGGATACAAGTAAAGTGAGCCGCCGCTTTAGATATTGCATAAGGACTTAAGGGATGTAAAATACTATTTTCTGTAATTGGTAAGGAATTAACTCTTCCATACATTTCGCTACTGCTCGCTTGATAAAATCTAGTTTTTCGACTTATTTGTTTTATAGTCTCTAATAAATTGAAAACACTGCTGGTATTATACTGAAAAGTTTCTATCGGATGCTTGAAAGATTGATAAACTGAACTTTGAGCAGCCAGATTATAAAATTCTAATGGTTGGTATTTATGAAATATGCTTTCTATTTCATTTTTATTCAATAAGTTGCAAATCTCTAAATCAATTTTATCATTAATACCTAAATATTTAAGTCCTTGATTTTTACTTTCAGAGTTTTCTCGAGTTAAACCAATCACTTTGTAATCCTTTTCAAGTAATAGTTTAGCTAAATAAGCACCATCCTGTCCAGTTATACCTGAAATAATAGCTGTTTTTTCTAACATTTAACAATTGCTTTTTGATACACTTTCTTACACTCCATAGCAGTTTTTTCCCAATTGAATTTTTGTACTTGAATTAATCCTTTTAGTATGTAGTCTTTTCTAAGTTTTTCATTAGTTAATAATGATTCTACTTTTTGTTTTAAATCAATTGCATTGTGTAATTCAAAGTAAACTCCTGCATCGCCAGCAACTTCAGGGAAAGAACTATGATTAGCTAAAACAACTGGACATCCACAAGCCATAGATTCTAAAACTGGAATTCCAAACCCTTCGTATTCAGAAGCAAATACAAAACACTTTGCGTTAGAGTAATAGGTAGCTAATTCATAATCTTCAAAATTATTTTGAATTACTTGTTTTGTTAGTTTTAATTCTTGAATTAATTTTCGTTCTTCTGATTGAATTTTGTTTCCCCCAGCACAAACAACAAATAAATTTGAATTTGAATGAAGTAAACTAGCCACAGCTTTTAAAAAGAAAATAAAATTTTTATAAACATTTCTATTTCCGACAAACAGTATGTAGTCTTTTGGCAAATTGAGTGTTGGTTTATGATTTACTTTAATGCTATGAGATAAATATACTACTTCAATTTTAAAAGCATCTATGTGAGGATATAATTTAATAATATCATTTTTAGTACTTTCTGAAATGGCAATAATTTTAGTTGCTTTTTCCATTAAAAGCTTTTTATTTATTATTGTTTTTTGATTTTCTCCAAGGTAATGTTGAGGAAAAAGTTCATGAATCATATCATAAACAGTCAAAACAAAAGGTTTATCTTGAAGATATTCTAAAAAATAGGGATCGAAATATGTAGGAATAAACAAATCAAAATTACTTTCCTTTAAGACTTTTATAGTAGTATTGATATTGCTTAATTTCTTCTTTTTTAAAAATTTTTTACGAATAAATTTTGGACACCATTTTGATTTAAAAAATTTATTTTCTTTAGTCTGAAATAATCCAGCCTCCTTAAGATGCAAATTATCCGAAAAAAATATAGGACATTCAATATCAATATCGTCTTCTTTATTAAAAACTAGAAATAATTCAGTAAAATATCTTGAAATACCCCCAAATCTTTGTTCGTTAAATATTTGAGGATCTAGAATTATTTTCATTTTATATTTTTTTAAAGTAAATTTTAATTTACCTAGAACTAATTATAATCTACAAAATTAGCTATTTATTTTCTATTTCGACCAAATTGTAATAAAATAGGAATTAAATATTACAGAATAAACTAAAGTATTTTCATTATTTTTGAGCAAATTTTAATTAATTATATCAATAGATGGATTGTAAAATATGTAATTATAAAACTGAAGTAATCTTTGAAAAAATAATACTCCAAAAATATAAATCTAAATTTCACAGGTGTGAAAATTGTAATTTTATTCAAACGGATGAACCTATTTGGCTTGAAGAAGCTTATAAATCTGCTATAACTACATTAGATATAGGCTTATTAAGTCGAAATAATATTCTTAAAAAACAGCTTGAAAATATCATTGATAACTATTTTTCAGAAACTAGACTATATCTAGACTACGCAGGCGGATATGGCGTTTTTGTTCGACTAATGAGAGATATTGGTTATGATTTCTACAGACAAGATGACTATTGCGATAATATTTTTGCTAATTATTTTGACATTAACGACACCCAAATTAAACAATTTGATATTGTAACTGGATTTGAAGTTTTAGAACATTTTAGTAATCCATTACAAGAAATTGAAAAAGTGTTAACCTTTTCAGAAACTGCAATTTTCTCAACTGAAATTGCTCCATTATCAATTTCTGAAGCGGAAAAATGGTGGTACTTAACGGAAGAAACTGGTCAACATATTGCATTTTATTCTGTTAAATCAATGGAGATTATTGCAGAGAAATTCAATAAAAACTATTACTGTAGAGATGGTAATATTCACATTTTTACCAATAAAAAAATTCCTAATTTTAAAAAGAAACTACCAAAAAGTTTCATTTCAAAATTATTTTATAAAAAAAGAAAAAAAGAATCACTTACTCCTAAGGATTATAAATACATACAAAGCATTTTAAATAATTAGCTTTTCAAATTCATTAATAATCTATGGAAGATATAAATAAGGAAATCCATAACGCCTTCGAAATAATTCAAAATGGTGGTATTATTCTTTATCCTACTGATACTGTTTGGGGGATAGGTTGTGATGCGACTAATCCTGATGCGGTTGCAAAAATATACAAACTCAAACAAAGGGTCGAAACGCAAAGTATGATTTGCCTTATGAATGGTGAAAAAATGATGTATAATGTCTTCAAAGATATACCCGCTGTAGCATGGGAAATTTTAGACCTTTCAGAAAAGCCAACTACATTAATACTTGATAATCCTAGAAATGTTGCTCCAAATCTGATTGCAACCGATAATACTTTGGGGATTCGAATTGTAAAAGAACCCTTTTGCTTCAAACTAATGGAACGAATGAAGAAGCCTTTAGTCTCAACTTCAGCAAATATTTCTGGGCAATCCACGCCAAAATCATTTAAAGAAATTAGTCCAGAAATTATTAAGGGTGTTGACTATGTTGTAAATTTGCATCGCGATAAAATTTGTGATAAACCCTCTACGATTATTAAATTAACTAATGATTGTCAGGTAAAAATTATTAGAAAATAAGTTTTTACCGCAAATTCGCTAATTATTTTTAAGCAAGTAATGGAAGAATATTTATACAAAGATGAAAACTATACCATAGTTGGTATTTTGTTCGAAGTTCATAAAAATCTTGGTAAAGGGTTTTCTGAAATCGTATATAAAGATGCTATTGAATATGAATTTCAACAAAATAACATTCCATATCAACGTGAAAAAGAATTTTCTATAAACTATAAAGAGACAACTTTAAAACATAAATTTTATGCTGATTTTGTAGTTTTTGAAAAAATTATACTTGAAATTAAAACTGTCGATTGCTTTAATAATAGCCACTATAATCAGTGTCTGAACTACTTAAAAGTTTCAAAAAACAAATTAGCTATTCTAGCAAATTTCAACCTAACATCTTTAGAATATAAACGTATTATAAGTTCCAAATAAAATTTGCGAATTTGCGGTAAAAATTATGAACTACACAAAAGCACTCCAAAATCCAATATTTAAAATAATTGCAAAAGCAAGTCAAGAACTTAACCTTGAAAGCTATGTAATTGGTGGATTTGTTCGTGATTACATACTACAACGCGATTTTAAAAAAGATATAGATATTGTCGCAATAGGTTCTGGAATTGAATTGGCTTTAAAAGTTTCAGAATTATTACCCCACAAACCCAAAGTACAAGTTTTTAAAAACTATGGAACAGCGATGCTTCGTTACAAAGAAATTGATATTGAATTTGTGGGTGCTCGAAGAGAAAGCTACAATATAAACAGTAGAAACCCCATTGTAGAAAACGGAACACTTGAAGATGACCAAAACCGTCGCGATTTTACCATAAACGCATTGGCTTTTTCTTTAAATGAAAGTAATTATGGCGAATTAGTTGACACATTTGGTGGATTATCTGATTTAGAAAATAAAATCATCAAAACACCCTTAAGTCCTGATATTACCTATTCTGATGACCCATTGCGAATGTTACGTGGAATCCGTTTTGCAACACAATTAAATTTTGAAATTGAAGCTGAATCATTAGAAGCCATTTCGAGAAATAACGAAAGAATCAAAATTATTTCTGGTGAACGAATTGTAGATGAATTAAACAAGATATTAGAAACTCAAAAACCATCAATTGGGTTTATTCATTTGTATAAAACAGGTTTACTAGATTTAATTCTTCCAGAATTAACTGCGTTGAATAATGTAGAAGAAATAGACGGACAAACTCATAAAAATAATTTCTATCACACTTTAGAAGTTGTAGATAATATTTGTCAGAATACCGATGATGTTTGGTTGCGATGGTCAGCTTTATTGCACGATATTGGAAAAGCTCCAACAAAAAAATTCAATAAAAAACAAGGTTGGACGTTTCACGGACACGAATTTCTTGGGGGCAAAATGGTAAAGAAAATCTTTGAACGATTGCATATGCCATTGAACAATAAATTAAAATTTGTTCAAAAAATGGTAACGATGAGTTCACGACCAATTGTTCTAGCAGAAGATATGGTAACTGACTCTGCAGTGCGTCGTTTAGTGTTTGATGCTGGCGAAGATGTTGATAATTTAATGACACTTTGCGAAGCAGATATCACGACAAAGAATCCCAAAAAATTCAAAAAATACCACGCTAATTTTGATATTGTACGCAAGAAAATAATTGAAGTTGAAGAGCGCGATCATGTGCGCCAATTCCAACCGCCTATTTCTGGTGAAGAAATTATGAAACTATTTAATTTACAACCATCAAAAGAAATTGGAATGCTTAAAGAAGCTGTAAAAGAAGCCATTTTGGACGGAAAAATTACAAATGAATATCAGGCTGCTTACGATTTCGTGATGAAAAGGGCAGAGAAATTGGGATTAAAAAAAGTGGAAAACAATAAGTAAAGATTAACTTTTGTTGAATAGATTCATCAAAGAATTAAAAATAATTTTACACAAAATATACTTCTAAAATGAAGAATAATAAATCAGTCATTTACTGGCTACTTTCAGGTTGTGTTTTACTTTTTATAATGGTTACCGTTGGCGGAATTACACGACTAACCAATTCTGGGCTTTCCATGACTGACTGGCATTTGGTTACCGATACTTTTCCTCCTTTATCAGAAGAAAAATGGAATGCTGCTTTTGACGAATATAAAAAGTTTCCTGAATATCAAAAAATCAATATTCATAATGATTTTCAACTTTCGGATTACAAATTCATTTACTTCTGGGAATGGTTTCATAGGTTTATTGGCCGCATCATCGGATTGGTTTTCTTTGTACCTTTTGTATACTTTTTAATCAAGAAAAAACTCGATTCATCAACAATAAAAAAATGCTGTATTCTTCTCGGAATGGGCGCTTTTCAGGGATTTTTAGGTTGGTTTATGGTGAAAAGTGGTTTGATTGACAATCCTGACGTGAGCCATTTTAGGCTTTCATTGCATTTAACTTTTGCTTTTATAACGTTTGCCTATACACTTTGGGTAGCTTTAGATTTGATTTATCCTGATAGAAAAGAAGTTATTGCGCCTTTAAGAAAATTAGCTAGAATTGCGATACTCTTTCTAATTATTCAGATTATCTATGGCGGATTTGTGGCTGGTTTAAATGCCGGATTAATTCACAACCATTGGCCATTAATGAGCGACGGGCAATTCATTCACGAAAGTGTAGTTCTTGAAAAAAACTCATGGTTGTTACGATTAACAGAAGGAAAAAGTGGCGTGCAATTTGTGCACCGAACACTAGCTTATGCTGTTGTTGGATTAATTGTATTTCTTTATTTTAAAAGTAAAAAATACACCCTTTCATTACAACAAGTGAATGGAATAAATGCTCTAGTATTTATAGTTTTTTTACAATTTACCCTAGGTGTGATAACATTGTTATATAGTGTACCTTTGTGGTTAGGATTATCGCATCAAATCATGGCATTTATTTTATTAGCAACCATGACTTATACGCTTCACCGATTATCAAAATAAATACCTGACTATATTGTCGCAGTTCTATTTACTAACATTTAATGTCAAAACTTACTGCTCAAGATAAATTTCTTGACTTATCTGATTACGGAAGACCTTTCGGAAAATTTCTTGCCAATCAGCTTAAAACATCACGCTTCACCCCTATTCATGTTACTCTTCTTTTTGGGATTTCGGGTTTAATTGCGATTTATTGCATCCTAACCAATCACTATTTACTAGCAGGATTTTTCATTATTCTAAAATCGTGTATCGACGCTGCTGATGGAGAGTTGGCGCGATTAAAAAATACGCCTTCTTATGTAGGAAGATATTTAGATAGTGTCTTTGATATTATTCTGAATTTCTTATTTCTAATGACAATTTGTTATGTTTCTAAAACGAGCATTTGGATTACGATTTTAGCTTTTATTGGTATTCAATTACAAGGCACGTTATATAATTATTACTACGTGATTTTAAGAAATAAATCAGTTGGCGGAGATGCAACAAGTAAAATTTTTGAATACAAATCGCCAAAAGCTTTACCTGGTGAAACTCAAAAATCGGTTGATATTTTGTTTACAATATACACTATAGTATATGGAATATTTGATAAGATAATTCACTTTTTAGATCAAGAGGCTTACAAAGTAAAAACGTTTCCAAATTGGTTTATGACATTCGTTTCAATGTATGGATTGGGTTTTCAATTGTTGCTCATTGCTATTATGCTTCCTATGAATTGGATAGAATATATAGTACCCTTTTTTATCGTTTACACTTTGTTTATTTTTGTTCTGATTGGAATTAGAAAAGTCTTTTTGAAAGCCTAAAATCACGATAGTATTTATCTATACTAAATTATTAAATAATTATTAATGAATTATTTATATTAATTCATATAAATTATTAATTTAATATAAAATCAACCTATACAAGACTTGAATTCAGATACTTTTTCTCGACTTAGAATCACTTCTTCTATGATAAAAACAAAAAAATCACCCTCAGTTTATAGCACCATTTAGTAAAAATACCCTAAACGGTTTATAAATGACAATACCGAAGTAACCAAATCAAAACCATTTCTTCTTTTTAAAATAATACACCATTCCTAAAGCAATTATAACCATAACAGCAACTACAATATAGTAGCCATAAGCGTAGTCCAATTCAGGCATGTGCTTAAAATTCATTCCGTATACACCAACTAAAAAAGTCAAAGGCATAAATATGACCGAAACTACTGTTAGTATTTTCATGATTTCATTCATTCTGTGGCTTTGAGACGAAAAATAAAAGCTCGAAGCACTATCCAAAGTATTCATATCGTATTCTATTTGTTCTAAAATCTCTAATGACTTTTGATGCAAACGGGCAAAAAAACTATAATTTGCTTTTTCAATTCCGTCATAATCATCTTCATCGTGCTCGCTTTTTAAATTAAATAAAGCATCCCGCAATGGCAAAATAGAACGTTTCAAGAAATTTAAATGCTCTCTATTGCGTTCTATACGAACCAAAACATCAGGATTATCACTCGATTTGGCTTCAATCATCAAATCCTCAATTTGATCTTCATAAAATTCAATTGTAATATAAAAATTTTCCATTACAGCCTCTAGAAGCAAGTAGAGTAAATAATCGTTTTTCTTTTTACGAACAATACCGCTATGTGTTTTTATTCGTTCTCGAATATGAGTAAAAAAATCACTCTTCTTTTCCTGAAAAGAAACCAACAAATTGTCTTTTAACAGAAAACTAATTTGCTCGACACTGACAGAATCATAATCATTATCTGGCAAAATCGATTTGATACTAAAAAAGAGAACCTTGTCTAATTCCTCCATTTTACTTCTACGATTGGTATTGAGAATATCACTTATAATAAAAGATTCTATAGCTAGCATATCGCCAATTTCTTTTATTAAATTTATATCATGTAAACCATGAATATTCAGCCATTTAACGTCGTTATACTGAAGTTCGTCTTCAATTTCTTTTTTTACTTTTTGAATAGCAACTTTCTTATATTCTTCATAACCAGCATCGTCATAAACAAACAATTGCATCTCTACAGGATCTGTTTTATGAATTCCTGTATACTCAAAATAATTAGGTTGAACCTTTCTAACTTGTTTATATTTTATTCTTTTCAAAACGTATTAATTTTAATGTCGGAAACTATACATGAAATAAAAAAACCGTTTCAAAATTAGTCTTGAAACGGTTTTAAGGTTTTGCTGTATTTTCTTATCTTAAACTAAAGCTAGATTTAGATACTAATTCGCCGTTATCAAATACATTTACAAAGTAAGACCCTTTTTCAAAATCTTTACCTGACAAATCTTGAACAACATCAACAGTTTTATTTTCAAATTTTACAGTTGTTAAAAAACTATACGTAAGTGATTTTCCATTAAAAGACTGTGTTTCTTTTTGACCTAAAACGTTGTTTTTACTATCAATTACTTGAACATAATAGGTTTTATCTCCAGATTTAGCCACTTTATTTTCTGCGATTGTAAAGCTAATTTTTAAGATATCTGCTCTACTGGCTTTGTCTGTTGCTATTTGTTTGCCAGAACTTCTTAACTTGTAAGCAGCTGTTTTTAAGTTTAAAATACTTAGTTTTGAAGCTACTTCAACCGTTTTAGACAATTCTTCATTTTGACCTACAAGAACTTCATTGTATTTTTTAGCTTCACCTAAAACCATTACAGTGCTGTCTCTTTCAGTTGTTAACTTCGTATTTGCTGTTTTCAAAACTTCAATTTCTTGCATCATTCCTTTCATTTTAGTTTCTAAAGCAAAGTATTGCGATTTGTATTTTGCCATAGAAGCAGCATCTCCTTTAGATTTCTTTAAATCGGCAATCAAGTTAACTACTTTTTCTCTTTCTGCAATTAATTCTTCAGACATAGATGTGTTTTCAGCAATTGCTGCATCATAAGTAGCTTTCAACTCTTCCAAGTCTTTCATAACAGACTCTTTCTCAGTTTTTGTAGTTGTTAGCTCTGTTAATTGTGCTTTAGCATCTGAAGTCAACTTAAAAATATAAACTAAACTTCCCACTAGAAGTATAGCTAATACAGCTACTACAGCTTTTAGACTTGAGTTGTTTTTTTGATTTTCCATAAAATTGTGTTTAGATTGTTTTAACAAAAATAATAATATTTAAGGTAATAACGTATGTTTGTACTAATATATTATTTTAGATAGTTAATTTTTTTAATATGGACAAATTAATTCCGTTTTGTATTAATGATCTTGCAAAACTTACGAACCACAGAAGTGGAGAAATTAAGTTTGGAGAAAAAATGATTACGATTGAAAAAGGTACTGATATTAAAGCATTTATAAAAAAATGCACAGCAAAATATGTGTTATTTGGCATACCAGAAGATATTGGGGTTCGAGCTAATTTTGGGAGACCGGGAGCAGCATCGGCCTGGGAAAGTACTATAAAAAGTATTGCAAATATTCAGCATAATAAATTTTGTAAAGGTGAAGACATATTGATTTTAGGCCAATTAGATGTTAGTGAAGAAATGAAAGCTGTAGAAAATTTAGATTTTCATATTACAGGAGATAGAAAAAAACTGAGTGATTTAGTCGTTGCTATTGATAAAGAAGTAGCTCATATCATTTCTTTTATTGTAAAAGCTGGTAAAAAACCTATAATTATTGGTGGAGGACATAACAATTCTTATGGAAATATAAAAGGTACCGCTTTAGCAAAAGGAAAACCTATAAACGCCGTTAACTTTGATGCCCATTCTGATTTTAGAATTTTGGAAGGAAGACACAGTGGTAATGGTTTTTCGTATGCTTATGACGAAGGTTTTTTAAGCAAATATTTCATTTTTGGCTTACACGAAAACTATACTTCAAAAAAAGTACTCAGTAACATCAAGAAAATTCAAGATAGAGTTCGGTACAATACCTATGATGAAATCTCGATAAGAAATCAAAAAAGTTTTGATAAAGAATTAACACAAGCACTAAGTTTCATAAACAATGATTTTTTTGGAATTGAAATTGATTTAGATGCCATTCCTAATATTGCCAGTAGCGCCATGACCATAAGCGGATTTTCTGTAGAACAAGTACGCCAATTTGTGCATTATTTTGGAAAAAGTCAAAATGCGACTTACTTGCATATTTGTGAAGGCGCACCTGACCTATGCGCTGAGAAAGACAACAACCTCATCGGAAAATTGATTGGATATTTAGTGACCGATTTTATAAAAGCCAACAACCCATTAGAAGAAAAAATTAATTATATGGATGTGAAGTTTTAATGATAAAAATCCAACTCAATTAAATAAACTATCTTTGCCCAGAATCCTATCACTTTTGCTGGATTCTTAATATACAAAAATATGTTATTTGAAGATTTATCACTTTCTAAAAGTATCCAAAAAGCCGTTTTCGAAGAAGGCTATACAGAGGCTACCCCAATACAAGAACAATCGATTCCTATCGTTTTATCAGGCAGAGATTTAATAGGTTGCGCTCAAACAGGAACAGGAAAAACGGCGGCTTTTGCTATTCCAATTATACATCAGTTACACCGAATTGTTGGTTCTTCAAAAAGAGCCAAACCCATTCGCGCACTAGTAATTACTCCTACAAGAGAATTAGCCGTTCAAATTGGTCAAAACTTTGATCGCTATGGAAAATACACCAATTTAACTCAGTTGACCATTTTTGGTGGTGTTTCTCAAATTCCACAAGTAGATGTTTTACGAAAAGGAGTCGATATTCTGATCGCAACTCCTGGTCGATTATTAGACTTACACAAACAAGGATTTATAGATTTAGACCAATTGCACACTTTAGTCTTAGATGAGGCCGATCAAATGTTAGATATGGGTTTTGTAAATGACGTAAAGAAAATTGTAAAACTAACTCCAAATAATAGACAAACTTTATTATTCTCTGCAACGATGCCAATCGCCATTAGAGAATTGGCTGAAATGTTTCTGAAAAATCCTGCAACCGTAACGGTTTCTCCTGTTTCATCTACGGCTGAAAAAGTAGAACAACGCGTTTATTTTGTAGATAAAACCGAAAAAAGAAACTTATTGTATCATTTGATTCGCAATGAAAAACTGTCGGACGTTTTGGTTTTTTCTAGAACAAAACACGGAGCGGACAATGTGGTAAAAGCCTTGCGTAAACATGGCGTTGCTGCCGAAGCTATTCACGGTGACAAGTCGCAAACGGCAAGACAACGTGTTTTAGATGCTTTCAAAAATAAAGAAGTGGGTGTTTTGGTTGCTACCGATATCGCAGCTCGTGGTATTGATATAGACCAATTGCCTTTTGTAATTAATTTCGATTTACCTAATATTCCGGAAACCTATGTACACCGAATAGGTAGAACTGGACGTGCAGGAAATGGCGGAATTGCCATATCGTTTTGCAGTAAAGACGAAGAACCGTATTGGAAAGACATTATGAAATTGATAAAAGTGGATGTGAAAACTATTTCAGATCATCCGTATCCTTGGCATGCAGGAAGTCCTGAAGGTACAGTAGCAACTCCTCCTAAAAACTCCAATCGTAGTGGTGAAAAGCACAAATCAAGAAAATCTGAAGCTTCTAAACAAAATAAAAAACGCTGGTATTAACCAGCGTTTTTGTTTTTAACCTCTAATCAATTTCCTGTATTTTAATCGTTTTGGGGTTAAATCTCCACCCAAACGTTTCTTTTTATTTTCTTCATAATCAGAGAATCCTCCTTCAAAATAATACACGTCTGAGTTGCCTTCAAAAGCTAAAATGTGCGTACAAATTCTATCTAAAAACCATCTGTCGTGTGAAATTACAACGGCACATCCTGCAAAATTCTCTAATCCTTCTTCTAAAGCACGAAGCGTATTAACATCTAAATCATTGGTAGGCTCATCTAATAACAGTACGTTACCTTCTTCTTTTAAAGTCATCGCAAGATGCAAACGGTTACGTTCTCCACCAGATAAAGTTGCTACTTTTTTGTTTTGATCACTTCCTCCAAAGTTAAAACGGGATAAATACGCTCTCGAATTGACTTGTCGTCCGCCCATCATAATCAATTCTTGCCCATCACAGAAATTTTCCCAAATGGATTTCTCTGGATTAATATTAGAATGCGCTTGATCTACGTAAGCAATTTTAACGGTATCGCCTATGGTAAACTCACCTGCATCAGGTTTTTCTTCACCCATAATCATTCTAAAAATAGTCGATTTACCAGCTCCATTCGGACCAATAACTCCAACAATTCCAGCCTGTGGTAAAGTAAAATTCAAATTATCGTAAAGTAATTTATCTCCAAAAGCTTTACTAACTCCTTTAGCTTCAATTACATTTGTTCCTAATCTAGGTCCATTCGGAATATAAATTTCGAGTTTTTCGTCTAGTTGTTTTTGGTCTTCATTTAGCAATTTATCGTAGTTCTGCAAACGTGCTTTTTGTTTGGTTTGACGCCCTTTCGCACCTTGACGTACCCAATCCAACTCGCGTTCTAATGTTTTTCTGCGTTTAGAAGCTACCTTTTCTTCTGATGCCATACGTATTGTTTTTTGGTCCAACCAAGACGAATAATTTCCTTTCCAAGGAATGCCTTCTCCTCTATCCAACTCTAAAATCCAACCCGCAACATTATCTAAAAAGTATCTATCGTGAGTTACTGCAATTACAGTTCCTGCATATTGAGCCAAATGTTGCTCTAACCAAAGCACGCTTTCTGCATCTAAGTGATTCGTTGGCTCATCTAAAAGCAAAACATCGGGTTGTTGCAACAACAAACGACATAATGCAACACGTCGACGCTCTCCTCCTGAAAGATTTTTAATTGGTGTATCGCCTTCAGGTGTGCGCAAGGCATCCATGGCAATTTCTAGTTTGGTATCAATTTCCCAAGCACCAAGCGCATCAATTTTGTCTTGCAATTCGGCTTGTCTGTTCATCAATTTGTCCATTTTATCAGCATCAGAATAATTTTCTTCAAGACCAAATAAATCATTGATTTGATTGTATTCTTCTAGCACTTTCATGGTTTCTGCAACACCTTCGCGAACAATTTCGATTACCGTTTTAGAATCATCAAGGATTGGCTCTTGTTCTAAATATCCAACCGTGTAACCCGGTTGAAAAACAACATCACCTTGATAGTTTTTATCAACTCCTGCAATGATTTTTAAAAGAGAAGATTTCCCTGAACCGTTTAGACCTAATATTCCAATTTTAGCTCCGTAAAAGAAACTCAAATAGATGTTTTTGAGCACTGGTTTATCTGCTCCTGGATAGGTTTTACTCAATTTCTGCATTGAGAATATTACTTTCTTATCGTCTGACATAATTGATTTTTTAATTTTGTTATTTAACTGATAATTATTGGTTTATAAATCATGAAACTTCTATAAATGCTCTGTTACATTGAAAATGTTCCCACTTAATGTGCACATTTGATACATTTATTTTGTAATCATAATTTGAAAAAACGTATTCTATGGCAACAAAGATAGTTCTAAATAAAAAGAATGCAAATGATGATTTTGGAATTCTTAGTATTCAATCTTTTAATAATGGTAAAAAAATTAAAAAGAGTTTAGGCATCAGAGTATCTATTGATGATTTTAAATATCATTTTAATTCTGATTTTAATTCTTCCAATCGATAAGAAATTAAATTTAAACAAATTAATTCTAAATTCAGCATATGTACTTATGAGTTTGAAAATGATTTAGAAATTACAAAAGAATCTAAAGTAATAGTACTCTAATAATTGATAAAGCTAAAGATAATGTTATTGATAATAGATTATCATATATTCAATATTTCAAGCATTTTTTTTACTTTTTTATTTTGAATTCACCTAAAAATAAATGGCAATTTATTCAAGGAAAAATTATAAATAAAAGTAGCTTTTTATACGTGGTTGTAAAACTGTCTAAAACCACATCATATAACGATTTGACAAAAAAATAATTCATAAAAAAAATGGCTCATAAATGAGCCATTTTTATTTTTATTCAATAATTGAAACTATCTTTTTGGTTTCACTCCCCTTATCAGTAGTAACTCTAAGAAAATATACTTGTCCTGATTTCCTTAAGAATTTGACATTTAACCTGATTTCCTTGTCATTATATCCATTTGTATCGTTCTCCTTTTGAAGTAAAACACCTCTGATGTCATAGATTTCAATTAAAACATTGGTATCTTTCTCGATATTATATTTTACATATAATTCATCTTTAAACGGAACCGGATAAACATTAAAACTTGAAGTCATTACTTCAGAAATTTGTGATGTTCTAGCAACTGAATCTACAACTGAACAACTAGAAACTAAGTCTATACTAGTTTGAGAATTTGGAAGCAAAATATAATTATTTGCAATACCATCATTCAAATTATCAATACTAGTTGAGAAACTATAAGTAACTTTTGGTGCAATACTGCCTGTAAAAGCATCTCCTTGTAATGATTTTGTTTCATATTTCACAGATAACACATAAGTTGCACCTGGTACTGCATTAAAAATTGTCAAACTGCCTTGAGAGTTATTTGAACCACTACGAACGCCTGCATCGGACAGTTTATTGCAATTAGGATTCCATAATACTATTTGATTTGAAGCTTGTATAGACATCAATTTGTATTGGTTAGCTGGAATTGAAGTAGCTTTTGTTTCAGTTACTTTGATAGTAAATTTTGAGCTAGGAGCTACAATAGAAGTGTAATAAAAGAAAACTTCTGGAGTAACTGTTTTTATTCTATTTCTGGTTACAGAGTAACAAAGATTATTTAATAATCTTTTCTTAGTGTTTTGTCTGTAATCACTACAGGTAGTTCCTGTACGAAAAATGTCGGCATTGCTTGCAAAACACGTTTTAAATATGCTAATGCTTTTAGTTGGACTATCACATCCATTAATTATTTGTTTCACAGAATACACACCAGTAGAATTTACAGTAAGTAAAGGAGTTGTTGATCCTGTATTCCATACTAAACTGCCTGTGTATCCGCTTGCAGTTAAAGTCCAAGTCCCATTACAATTATCTATGAAACTAACAGAAGGCGCCGATGGCTGTGTACCTGTTATCTCCCATTGACATTTAGTAGTATTGAATGTGGCTGTTTGGTAACATGCTGTCGTTGGTTTCAATGGTTGCGTTCCAGTAACCACCCATTTACAGGTTACAGTATCAAAAGCAGCCGATTGGTAACACGCTAAGTCAGTTGGTTTCGATTCTTGCGTTCCAGAAACCACCCATTTACAAGTTGCAGTATCAAAAGCAGCCGACTGGTAACAAGCTAAGTCAGTTGGTTTCGGTTCTTGCGTTCCAGAAACCACCCATTTACAAGTTGCGGTATCAAAAGCAGCGATTTGGTAACAAGCTAAGTCAGTTGGTTTAGGTGCTTGCGTTCCAGAAACTACCCATTTGCAGTTTGTAGTATCAAAAGCAGCCGATTGGTAACAAGCTAAATTAGTTGGTTCAGGATCTTGCGTTCCAGAAACTACCCATTTACAAGTTGCAGTATCAAAAGCAGCCGATTGGTAACAAGCTAAGTCAGAAGGTTTAGGCTCTTGCGTTCCAGAAACTACCCATTTACAAGTTGCGGTATCAAAAACAGCCGATTGGTAACAAGCTAATTCAGTTGGTTTAGGTTCTTGCGTTCCAGAAACTACCCATTTGCAGTTTGTAGTATCAAAAGCAGCCGATTGGTAACAAGCTAAATTAGTTGGTTCAGGATCTTGCGTTCCAGAAACCACCCACTTACAAGTTTCAGTATCAAAAGCAGCTGATTGGTAACAAGCTAAATCAGTTGGTTTAGGTTCTTGCGTTCCAGAAACCACCCACTTACAAGTTTCAGTATCAAAAGCAGCCGATTGGTAACAAGCTAAGTCATTTGGTTTCGGTTCTTGCGTTCCAGAAATCACCCATTTACAAGTTGCAGTATCAAAAGCAGCCGACTGGTAACAAGCCAAGTCAGTTGGTTTCGGTTCTTGCGTTCCAGAAACCACCCATTTACAAGTTGCAGTATCAAAATCAGCCGATTGGTAACAAGCCAAGTCAGTTGGTTTAGGGTCTTGCGTTCCAGAAACTACCCATTTACAAGTTGTCGTATCAAAAGCAGCCGATTGGTAACAAGCTAAATTAATTGGTTCAGGTTCTTGTGTTCCAGAAACCACCCATTTACAAGTTGCGGTATCAAAATCAGCGATTTGGTAACAAGCTAAGTCAGTTGGTTTAGGGTCTTGCGTTCCAGAAACTACCCATTTGCAGGTTGCAGTATCAAAATCAGCCGTTTGGTAACAAGCCAAGTCAGTTGGTTTAGGGTCTTGCGTTCCAGAAACCACCCATTTACAGTTTGCAGTATCAAAAGCAGCCGATTGGTAACAAGCTAAGTCAGTTGGTTTAGGTTCTTGCGTTCCTGCAATATCCCAATCACATGAAGTAGTATTGAAGGTAGCAGTTTCATAACATGCTGTATCTGGCTTTACCGGTTGCGTACCTGTTACCTCCCACTGACAAGTAGTGGTATTTAATGTAGCTGTCTCGTAACACGCTATTTCTGGCTTTGTCGCTTGTGTTTCTTTATCATCGCATCCCGAACAAAATTCATTATATGTAGCCGTATCATCTTTAAAACCTGCCCAATTGGTGTCTGAATAAACTTTGTCATCTACTTGTATACAAGACAAATTGGGATTTTGCGCAAAATTCAATTCAGTCATATTTGAATTATTTGTATTCTTTATATTCAAATAGGTTAATTGATTGGAATCACAAAACAAATTCGTCAATGCACTGTTATTACTCAAATCTAAAGCGGTTAATTGATTGGAACCACAAGATAAGAATGTCAATGCCGGGTTTTTACTTACGTCTAAGGTGGTTAATTGATTGCTACCACAAGACAACAACTGCAATGCAGGGTTATTACTTACGTCTAAGAAAGAGAGTTGATTGGAATTATTAAAGGTACTAATTGTACTTCTTGAACTAACAGCTACAGGAGTTATTTGATTAGAAGAGCACCACAAAGCCGTCAAGGCTATATTTTTACTCACATCTAGGGCTGTTAGTTGATTGTTGCTACAATTCAATTCTGTCAATGCTATATTATTGCTAACATCCAAGACTGTTAGTTGATTGTTACTAAAATCCAATGTAGTCAATGCTATATTATTGCTAACATCTATGGACGTTAATTGATTGTTACTAAAATCTAATGTTGTCAAGGCTAAATTATTGCTAACATCTATGGACGTTAATTGATTACCACTAAAATCCAATGTAGTCAAGGCAAGATTCTTACTAAGATCTACGGACGTTAATTGATTGCCACTAAAATCCAATGTAGTTAAGGCAAGATTCTTACTAAGATCTAAGGTTGTTAATTGATTATTTTCACAACGCAATGCTGTCAATGCTGTAAAATTCTCAATCCCTGTTAAATCAGTAATATTGCTGGAAGAAATATCTAAATAGGTCACAGTTTCAATTGCTGAAGTTAAGACTTTATCATCAGACACCGCATCAACAATTCCTAGATTGATTAGTAATTGCTGCAAATTAGCATCCGGAATTAGCGTGTATTCTGTTGCAGGTACATTAGGACAACTTTCTTCATAAGAGGCAGTGGCATCTTTAAACCCTGCCCAATTACTGTCTGCATACGCTTTGTCATCAACTTGTATGCAAGTTAAATTGGGATTTTGTTTAAAACTTGAATTATAACTAATTAGCTTCGTTATGTTCTTTATATTTACACTAGTTAATTGGTTGTTATTACAATTTAAAATTTTTAATTCTTTATTCTTACTTACATCTAGTGTTTTTAATTGATTGTTATCACAATACAAATAAGCCAGTGTAGTGTTACTGCTTAGATCTAATTTTGTTATTTTGTTACCGCTACAATACAAAGAAGCCAATTTAGTGTTACTGCTCAAATCTAAGGTGGTTAATTGACCGGAACCACAAATCAAACCCTCAAGTGAAATGTTTTTACTAACATCTAATTCAGTTAAATTGTTTCCGGCCCAATTCAAAAAAGTCAATTCGATGTTTTTACTTACATCTAATGTTGGTAATTGATTTAAAATACAGCTCAAATACTTTAATGAAATATTTTTACTTACATCTAGTGTTGTTAATTGATTTTCGTCACAATTCAAAAAAGTCAATTTGATGTTTTTACTTAAATCTAGTGTTGTTAATTGATTATTATTACAGAACAATTCCTTTAATGCCGCAAAATCCTGAATCCCTGTTAAATCTGTAATATTCCTACCAGGAATACCCATATCAGTCACAGTTTCAATCGCTGAAGTTAAGACTTTTCCATCAAAAGTACCTTTATCTAAACCTGCTTCAATTAAATAAGATTCAAAATTAATATCGGGAATGAGCGTATATACTGGTTCTATAAAATTGGTGCAAATTTCTTCATAAGTAGCACTTGTATTTTTATAATTTTCCCAATTAGTATCTGCATATAACTTATTATCTACTTGAATGCAGGATAAGTTGGGGTTTTGTAAAAAATCTAAATAAGTCATGTTTGAATTATTTGTATTTTTTATATTTATAGAGGTTATTTGATTGTTTGCACAATCCAAACTAATTAATGCACTGTTTTTACTGACATCTAATGTTGTTAATTGATTGCTTTTGCAATTCAAATTTGTCAATGCTGAAAAATCCTGAATCCCTGTTAAATCAGTAATACCACTCGAAGAAACATCTAACACGGTTATAGTATCAATAGATGAAGTTAACACTTCGCCATCAGCAGTGCCACTATCGAAACCTAATTCAATTAATTTATTTTCAAAATTTACATCGGGAATAAGCGTGTATCCTGATCCTGAACAACTTTCTTGAAAACTTGCGGTAATATCTTTATTATTTTGCCATTTACTATCCGCATAATACTTATTAGCGACCTGAATACAGGATAATGACGGATTTTCTTTACAATACAAATATCTTAAATTCTTCAGTCCTCTCACGTTTAAACTTGTTAATTGATTACCTTCACAAGTCAAGCTTGCTAAAACCTGCAACCCACTCAAGTTTAAACTCGTCAATTGATTGCTATTGCAATTCAAATTTGTCAATGCTACAAAATCCTGAATCCCTGTTAAATCAGTGATACCGCTAGAAGAAATATCTAACTCGGCTATACCATTAATAGAAAAGGTCAATACTTCGCCATTAGCGGTACCGCTGTCGAAACCTAATTCAATTAATTTATTTTCAAAATTTACATCGGGAATGATTGTATATCCTGATACACTACTTTCTTGATAACTTGCTGTAGTATCTTTATAATATTGCCAATAAGTGTCTGAATAAACCTTGTTATCTACTTGTATGTATTTTAAATTTGGGTTATCCGCAAAATTACTATAGCCATCTTTATTCAAATTTGTATTATTCGTGTTTTTTAAATTCAAATTGATTAATTGATTGATATTACAATACAAACTTATTAATGCAGTATTTTTACTTAAATCTAATGTTGTTAATTGATTGTTTGCACAATCCAAACTAGTTAATGCGCTGTTTTTACTAACATCTAAAGCTGTTAATTGATTGCTATTGCAATTCAAATCAGTCAATGCCACAAAATCCTGAATTCCAGTTAAATCAGTTATGTTGCTCGAAGAAACATCTAAAAAGGTTATAGTGTTAATAGAAGAAGTCAAAATTTCACCATCAGCAGTACCACTGTCGAAACCTAATTCAATTAATTTATTTTCAAAATTTACATCTGGAATAAGTGTGTAAAATGATGCACAACTTTCCTCATAAAAGGCAGTTGCATCTTTAACGTATAGTAAATTGGTGTCTGAATAAACCTTGTCATCTACTTGTATGCAAGTTAAATTTGGATTTTGAGTAAAACTATTATACCCATAACTAATTAAATTTGTATTTTTTAAATTCAAATAGCTTAATTGATTGTTGGAACAAACCAAACCATTTAATGCAGTGTTTTTACTAACATCTAATTTAGTTAATTGATTATTTTCACAACGCAATGCGGTCAATGAAATGTTTTTACTTACATCTAATGTAGTTAATGTGTTGCCGCTGCAATCCAGATAAGTCAATTCGATGTTTGATGTTTTTACTTACATCTAGCGTTGTTAATTGATTGTTATAGCAAAACAAATTAGACAATGCAATGTTTTTACTAACATCTAATGTAGATAATGAGTTGCGACCACAATCCAATGAAGTCAATGCCGCAAAATCCTGAATTCCTGTTAAATCAGTAATTATACCATTTGAACTTGTAAAACCATCAACATAAGAAACATCTAACGAAGTTAGAGTATTGATGTATGAAGTCAAGACTTTACCATCATAAGTACCTGTATCTATTCCCAATGCAATTAATTTAGATTCAAAATTAAAATCGGGAATGGACGTATATCCTGCTTCAGGAAAATTGGGACAAATTTCTTCATAAGTGGCAGTAAGATCTTTATAATTTTCCCAGTATTCATCTGCCCATAACTTATTATATACTTTAATACAGGTTAAGTTGGGGTTTTGTAAAAAATTATAATAAGTTACGCCATAGTAATTTGGAATTTTTATATTCAAAGAGGTTAGTTGATTGTTTGCACAATTAAAACTAGTTAATAAATTGTTTCTGCTTACATCTAATGTTGTTAATTGATTACTATTGCAATTCAAATTTGTCAATGCCACAAAATCCTGAATCCCTGTTAAATCAGTAATGGCGCTTGAAGAAACATCCAACACGCTTATAGTGTTAATAGATGAGGTCAAGACTTGGCCATCAGCAGTACCACCGTCGAGACCTAATTCGATTAATTTATTTTCAAAATTTACATCGGGAATGAGAGTATATCCTGATCCGCCACAACTTTCTTGATAACTTGCGGTATAATCTTTATAAAATTGCCATTTATTATCCGAATAATACTTATTATCGACTTGAATGCAACTTAGGTTTGGGTTTCCCATGAAATCTAAATTATAACTATATGAATAGTCATTTTTCATATTAAGATTATTTGCATTTTTTATATTCAAGTAGGTTAATTGATTGTAGGAACAAATTAAACTATTTAGCGCACTGTTTTTACTTACATCTAAAGAGGTTATTTGATTATAGGGACAGTACAAATAACTCAATGCAGTGTTTTTACTAACATCTAGGGAAGTTAATTTATTGTATGGACAAAACAATCCTCTTAACGCGATAAAATCCTGAATCCCTGTTAAGTCAGTGATTTGAATTCCTCCGATAAAAGATGAGACATCTAAGTAAGTCACAGTATTAATTTTTGAAGTCAAAACTTTTCCATCTTGCACATTATCAAGACCTAATTTTATTAATTTATTTTCAAAATTCACATCGGGAATGAGCGTGTAACCGAATCCTGGTGAACAATTTTCTTCGTAACTTGTTGTATTATCTTTATAATTTTGCCAGCCATTGTCAGCATAGTTCTTATTATCTACTAGTATACAAGATAAATTGGGGTTTTGTAAAAAATTCAAATGAGTCAATTTTGAATTATTGGTATTCTTTAAATTTAAATATGTTAATTGATTGGAAAAACAAAACAATTCCGTCAGTGCAATGTTATTACTAACATCTAACGCAGTTAATTGATTGTAACTACATCCCAAGTTTATCAATTCTATGTTATTACTAACATCTAAGATGGATAATTGATTAAGTGAACAATTAAAAATCTTCAGTAAGATATTTTTACTTACATCTAATTTAGTAAGTTCATTGTTAGTACATACTAAATAAGACAACATATTATTATTGCTAACATCTAATATTGTTAATTGATTGTAAGAAGAATTTAAAAAATCTAATAAATTGTTTTTACTAACATCTAATGTTGTTAAATTATTTCCGCTACAATTTAATTTAGTTAATGCCGTATTTTCGCTTACATCTAGTGTTGTTAATTTATTGTTATAAAATTGAAAAGATGTTAAAGCCGTCAATTCAATTACATTTAAACTTGTTAATTGATTATTATTAAAATTCAAATATTCTAAAGACTTCAATCCACTTAAGTTTACACTTGTTAGTTGATTATAATAACAATTCAAAGAAATTAAAGCCGTCAATCCACTTAAATTTAAACTTGTTAATTGATTAAAAGAACAATCAAAAAATGTCAAAGCCTTCAATCCACTGACATTTAAACTTGTTAATTGATTATTATTACAAGACAAATTTGTTAAAGCAACAAAATCCTGAATACCTGTTAAATCAAAAATAGATTTAACGTCAACATTTAAATAGGTTAGTTTATTAATATTTGCGGTCAAAACTTTTCCGTCTATTGCGCCGCTGTCATAACCTTGTGCTATTAAGGCTTGCTCAAAATTAGCATCAGGAATTAAGGTGTATTGTGCAAAAATAGAGGTAGTTGTAAAAATAAAAAGAAGGAGTACCTTTTTTCTCATGACTTGTGTTTTTATAAATAAAATTCTCGCGAAGAAAATGTTAAATTTTAAATAAACAATGCTGAAAATAAAGAAAAATAAATAAAAATCAATTCACCGAACAATATGGTTTTTCATCGATTTTTTTTAGTAAGAAAAGTATGCGTTTGTAAAATCAAAACCTAACATTTTTTTACTTAGACACTTTAGAAAATAATACCTTGATTAAGGGATTATTAGATTTATTTGATATAAAAATATTCCAATTTGTATTACAAAATTTATAAAGCAATACTAATCAATTGTTTAAAACAAGAATATTACTTTTTTGATTTTCTGCAATATTATAAATTTTAAAGACTTTCACCGAGGCAACAAAGATAGTTCTAAATAAAAAGAATTCAATAGATGATTATGTGTGTCTCTTCAAACTATCGTGAACTTTTGTTAAGAAGATATTCCGTTAATTATTTCAAAGATAAATGTTTTTCTTTAATGCTAATTAATTTCATTTTTTCGAACTCCTTTCTTCTGTTAACTTAAACCGCTCTCTTTACCATTTTTCGTTATTTATGTTTTTTCCTTCTCTCCAAAATAAAAATCGAGAGTAGTTGGGCTAATTAATGAATCGCAATATCATCAATTGATTTAACAATAAAGAAACTTATTTATAGTAAATTGGAACTCTTAAGAAGTGAATAATTATAGCGTTTCTAGAGTTTTTTCATTATTCTGTGGTAGTATTTTTCAATTAGAGCAGAAGATGATTACCATCTCATCAATATACATTAACGAGGTTCGTATACGATTGTAAAACGGTCTACAAAAGTTCCTTCCTTAGAGAAAAAAGTATATGAATCATTAGTTAAATTGTGCAGTTTATTTTTGAGTTTGTCTTTTATATAAATATTTTGCGAACCCTCTTTAAATACCCCCACGGTATGATCAATAGCAATAGTATACGTACCCGAAACATCGACGCTGTAGGATAAAGGGACGATATCGTCAGAAGTAAATTCAGGTCTTCCCTGAATGGAATAATAATTACCATCAATTAAACTTGTTAAGTAAAAATCTTGATTAATATTTCTCCCATCAATCCCTTTGTCTTCTGCTAAAGTACCTTTGGAACTATAACCTACCGCCATTTGATTATAAACACCGTTATTTTTACTCAAATTCAGCCAATACAATCCCTTCTGAGGTGTTACTGTTTGTGAATTCACAAAATCTGGATTAGCTTGGGTAATTCTTCGCATACTATTGGTAAAAATCAGCTTTGAATCACTAGTTGCTTTCACAAAAAAACCCTGTGCAATGTTTATAAACCAGTTAGACTCATCTCCCTCTTTAAAATAGCCAATAGACAAATCCTCTTTATTACTATTAGAAACATAAGCGATTTTGGTCAATGTTGCATATGAATTTGCTGCAACATCAGTATTGACTTTATCTAAAAAATAAAGTGTCCCATTAATTGTTGCATTGCTATCTATAAAATTATGAACATTAACAGCTGAAGGGTATGGATTTCCAACCATATTGTATCCCTCTTTCATTTCAATATGCATTGTACCATTGTTGGGAACCCCTAAAAAATTAGCATCGTTTGCTGTTGAAACTGTTCGATAATCTTTAGAAAGTTTTATTAAATACTCTTCTTCAGATAACTTTTCATCTGAACTTTTTTTTCTAGTTGTATCTGTATTGTTATGTTCCACACCCGCATAAGTCCTTTCTTGTAAATTGATTTGAGGTGACTTAGCTAAAGTACTAAGTTGATTGTCTTGTCCGAAAGAAACGACAGAAAATGAAAATATTGCAAAAAGCACAACTCTTTTTTTGATTTCAAAAAATGTATCTGTTGCCATATATTTTGAATTTTAATAGAACTAAATTAGATTATATCTTATCTAACATTACTAAAATTTCGACAAATAGACCATATGTGTATACCAAAAGCATATATATGTAGACAAATGGCTATTTTAATTCATTGAATATACCATTCAATCATAAAGGATTCAATAAAAAAAAATGACTGTGAAATTAAACTGCAATTTCAAAACTTAGACAAAGCCCATAATATGTAATTATAATGAATTAAAGCTAGTATTTACTTAAAATAAATAACCGTTTAACTAATTTTTAAGACCTTTTGACATACATATATTGCTATCTGTCGAAATAAAAACGAAGTAAAATTCAATTAAGTTAATTTTGATAGTGTTACCAGAGCCAAATACATAATTATGATGATAATTTACAAAACCAACGAAAACCATTTCTGCATTAATAATAAAGGCATTATCAATGTGTATAACCTCAATCAAGTCAAGAAGTTGAGGGTTTTAAAACAGAGAGATCTAAAATTAAATATCATTCTCCTTTTGAGTTCGATATTTTGTTTTTCTATAGCATTCTTTATTAGTGAGATTTTCGAAATTGTCAGGATTTTTTCTTTTCTGTTCTCTGGCATCTTCTTTTTATTTTCATTAAAACATTGGGATTACAATTACAACCTAATTCTCATTTTTAAAGATTATAGTTTTGTCAAAATACAGATTAACAACGTTGATATTGAAGACGTTAAACGAGATGTGCTTAAAATAAACAAAGGATTGATTAAGGATAGTGATAGCTACTGGTTTTCAAGCAATGAGATGATGTCAGCCTCAAGTTAATAAAAAAAACTATTGATTATAAATAATAATTAGATTAGTTAGAGTATTTCAAACATAAGTATGGAAGAAAGTAAAGAATACTCTACAAAATAAATCTTAAGTATTAAAACTACAGCCGATGTAAAGTTATTTCTCGAAATAACAGCCTTAAAATGAACTAGTAAAAAACAAAATCAAAAACTATATTAACATTACGATTTTTAATTATTCCAAATGAAAAAACAAATATTTGTATATGATAAAGATATGTGTTTTAATTATTTACTTAAAAAAAGTTACTCTGATCACTTTGAAATAGAGTCTTACACTACAAGAAAAAAAATTATACCTGATAGTAATAATAATTATGCAGCTGCATTTTTTACAATCAATACCCTTGAAGATTTTCATTTCTTTTTGAACTCCTCTGAACTCTTCAAAAATCTATATGTGATTACTTCTGTTAGGCTTTTTGAGTTCCAGATTAGCAGTATGATGTCGAATAATATCGTAATTTTTGATTTTAATGATGATGTTAAAAAAAATATCATAAGAGAACTTGATTTTCAGTTAAAACTAAAAAAGTTGCTTTAATTTTCATATTAAATTTTACAACAAAATATATTACTCTACAATTTTATAGAACATATTTTGATAGATTATAAAAAAAGCAAAAAACTAAATTCACATAGTTATAGCCTTTTATTTTGTATTTCATGAGAATCAAGAAAATAATCAATACGTTAAACCAATAAGAATTAACCTCAACATTATGAGCTCTAAAATTTGAGAACTCTAAATCAAACATTAAAAAATTGACCAACTATTACTCTTTTGCCTTTTCTTAAATTCTAATGCGACTTTAAAAGCTATGTGTTAATAAATTTACTATTTTTGATTAATAAATGACGAAACTAGAAATGCTGAAAATACTAAAAATACTGTTTATTGAAGACGATACTATTGAGGTCATAAAATTCAATAGGGTCTTAAAAACATCAGGATTAAATCATGTCATTATTGAAGCCGAAAATGGTGAAGATGCGCTACATATTTTAAAGGAAAAAGAAATAATTCCTGATATCATAGTTTTAGATCTAAATATGCCCAAACTCAATGGAAAAGAATTTCTAAGAATTTTAAAAAGCGATGATACGTTAAAGTATATCCCCGCTATAATTCTTACTACTTCAAACAACAATAAAGATATTTTAGAATGTTATAAGATTGGAATTGCCGGATATATTCTCAAACCACTAAAGTATGAAGATTATGTTGACAGAATAAAAAAATTACTGGCATATTGGACTACTAATGAAATCATAGCTCAATAATTATGTACGGAATTGTAAATAAAGCTATAGAAGACCTAGTAAAGACTAATTTCGGGGAAGAGAAATGGGACTTAATAAGAGAGAAAAGTGGCATCGAACATGATTTCTTTATTAGCGATGAAGCTTATGATGATGATGTTACTTTTAAACTTGCAACTGCGGTTTCTGAAGAAATGAACATGACCATACCGGAAGTCTTAATTGCATTTGGAGAATGGTGGGTGATCAAAACGACCAAAGATAAATATAGTGGATTGATGGAATCAGGTGGATCTACTTTGCAAGATTTTTTAAAAAACCTACCTTCATTTCATAATCGAGTGATGTTAATTTATCCGAAATTAACACCACCTGAATTTAAAGTGACCGATATACAAGAGAATAGCTTGCAGTTGCATTACTTCTCCAAAAGAGAAGGTCTACAGGAGTTTGTACGTGGACTCATTCAAGGTTTAAGCATCATGTTTGCAACAAAGACTACTATTGAATTGCTAAAAACACGCTATAAAGGAGATACACATGAGATTTTCAAGATAAGTTGGTAAGAATATGAAAGCGCAAAACTTTAATTTAAGCAACGATACTTTCAACAAGATTTTTCCATTTTACTTCTTTATTGATGAAAATTTATCAATAGTAAGTTTTGGAAGAAGTTTGATTAAATTACTACCAGACCTCAAGGTAGGTGTACATTTTTCATCAATTTTCAAATTTAATAGACCACACCTTGATGAAATTTCCATTACTAATTTCAACGAACTTAAAGATCAATTAGTTATCATCGAATCAAATGCTAGCAATTCGATTTCTTTGCGAGGACAATTTGAAATTTACCAACAAGGCTTTCTTTTTATTGGTTCTCCTTGGTTTAACAGTATGGATGACGTAATCGAAAAGAAGTTAATTTTGAACGATTTTGCAATTCACGATCCTCTGATTGATTTGATTCATGTCATGAACAATTTAAAAAACTCACGCAATGAATTGAAAGAATTACTGACTACCATAAATCACCAAAAAAATGAATTAAAAAATGCAAATAAAGAAATTCACGACTTAGCCTTATTTACTACTCAAAATCCTGATCCGCTAATACGAATTGATTTTGAAGGAAACCTACTAAATACAAATCCTGCCGCTAAAAAAATCGCTACAATATTTTATGAAGAAAAGCCATATCCAATTGAAGAGTTTTTTAAACATATCATTCAGAAAGTAGATACAACTACTAATTTGTGGAATTTTAAAGTTCAAAGCAACGGCAAATGCTACTCGTTTGATTGCATAAGCTTATTTGAAGAGGGTTACATCAACATTTATGGTAGGGATATCACCAATGATAGAAAAAACCAAGAAGAAATCAGAAAACTTTCTCTCGTAGCTAGTGCAAATAAAAATGGTGTCGTTTTATTGGACTTAAACGGAGAAATATTCTGGTGCAACGAAGCGTATCAAGAGATTGAAGAACTAGATTTTGAAGACATAATAGGGAAAAACATCTTAGATTTTGGTTCGTGTAAGACCACCGATAAATCGGAGAGAGAAAAAGTGTTAAAGGGATTCCGAAATGGTTATTTATTCGAAGGTGAAAAAAATAGTATTGCCAGAAACGGAAACCTTTTTTGGTACAAAACATCCAAACAACCCATAAGAGACAAAGACGGAAACGTACTGCAGTATTTTGCAATCATAGAGGACATAACTCTCGAAAAACAAAATGAAGAACAGCTGCATTTACTTTCTGCAATCGTAAAAAATAACACCGATGCAATTATAATTACAAATGCGGTAGGAGAAACAGAATGGGTAAACGATAGTTTCATAGAACTAACCGGCTATAGCGCTAAAGAGATTTTGGGTAAAAGACCAGGACATCTCTTACAAGGAATTGAGAGTGACCCCGAAACGATTTCCATGATGAAAAGTCAAATTGATAAAGGGTTGCCATTTAGTTGTGAAATTGTCAATTACACAAAAACCAAAGAAAAATACTGGGCTCGTATTCACGGACAGGTTTTGCATAATAAGCACGGCGAAGTAATTAAATATTTTGCAACACAAGAGAACATAACCTATGAGAAAGAATTCAATCAGCAATTAGTCGAGTCTGAAAACCGATTGAAAACGTTGATCACAAATATGCAATCAGGCATTTTGTTAGAAGATGATAACAGAAAGATAGTTTTGGTAAATCATGCTTTTTGTCAGCTTTTTCATATCGAAGCAGAACCACATCAAATGATTGGAATTGATTGCAATTTAATGGCAGAAAACACCAAAAACTACTTCAAAAATCCCGAAGAGTTTTGTGCCAGAATTGACAAAATTCTCCAGCAAAAGAAATTAGTGATTACAGAAGAAGTTAATTTGGCCGACGGAAGAGTTTTTGAAAGAAGTTATATTCCGCTGTTCAAAGAAAAAAAATACAATGGTCATCTTTGGAGTTATGACGACATTACCTTAAAGAAAAATTACAAGGAAAGCTTAGAGGCCGAAAGAACTAAATATAGCAATATAATTGCAAACATGCAGATGGGGCTGGTTGAGGTTGATAACTATGATAAAATTATTTTTGCCAATCAGGCCTTTGTTGATATGAGCGGATTTTCAATAATTGAACTCATTGGACAAAAAGCAACTGATTTGCTTGTCAGTAAAAAGAATGATCATATCATTAAAGATAAAATACAGTTAAGAAAAGCTAACATCTCCGACTCTTATGAGATACAGGTAAAGATTAAAAATGGCGAAGAACGAAATTGGTTAATTAGCGCCGCTCCAAATCGCAACTTAAATGGAAAAATAAAAGGTTCTGTTGGTATTCATTTTGATATTACTGAGCAAAAAAAACTGGAAAAGGAAAAGGAAAAACTACTCTATAAATTAGCAAAGCAAAACGAATATCTAAACGAATATGCGCATGTTGTTTCTCATGATTTAAAATCACCACTTAGAAGCATTCATTCGCTTCTTTCATGGATTCAAGAAGATAATGACAAAGAATTTAATGTACAAACGCAAGAATACCTAAAACAAATTGGAGAAAAAGTTGAAAAAATGGATAGCCTAATTCATGGAATTTTGATGTATTCTAAAGTTGAATCCCAAAAGAGAAACTTTGAAAATGTCGATTTGAATGAAATTGTACAAAATGCAATTGATACTATTCACATACCTGAGAACATTACAGTCAGTATAAAAAACACATTGCCAAAAATGGAAATTGATAGTTTCATTATGTATCAATTATTTCAAAATTTAATTAGTAATGCTGTTAACTATAATGACAAACAAGATGGTATTGTAGAAATTGATTCGACCGAATCTCAAAAGCACTATACATTCTCTGTTAAGGACAACGGAATTGGGATAGATATAAAATATCAAACCAAAATATTTGAAATATTTGAATCTTACTCAAAAAACACGCAATCTACAGGCATTGGCTTAGCAATAGTAAAAAAAATTGTCGATAAGTGTGAAGGGGAAATATGGCTTGAAAGCGAGGTTGGAGTTGGAACTACATTTTATGTTGAACTACCGAAGCAATATGGAAGAACCAAATATTAAGTACATCTTAAAACTTTCAGGAAATGACGAAAGTGTTAGACTAAAACTTATCAATGTCTTGAAATATGAACTACCTTTAGAAATTGAAGCGTATTATGCAACTATTAATCAAAATCAATTGCAACAAGCAGTATTTCATGTACATAAGATAAAGCATAAAATGGCAATTTTGGGACTTGAAAACAGTTACTCAAGTGCAGAGATTTATGAAAATCAGTTATCTGAGAACAGGGTGGAATTGCAATCAAAATTTGAAAACACCTTAACATTAATGTTAAATTTTGTAAATAGTTTATGAAAACAAAAAGTATGACTTGTATCATAGTTGATGATGAAATGATGGCGAGCACCATTATAGAGCAGTATGTTACCTCGCTAACCAAAATTAAAGTAGTGGGAGTTTTTCCGAATGCCATCTCAGCAATAAAATATCTAAACGACCACGAGGTAGATGTCGTTTTTCTTGATATTCATATGCCAGATTTCAATGGGTTTGACTTTCTTAAGACAATCAAGAACCATCCTAAAATTATTTTGGTAACATCGGATAAAGACTATGCGTTCGTAGCATTTGAATTTGATTCTGTTATTGATTATCTTGTAAAGCCTATTACTGAAGAACGATTTAAAAAAGCAATGTTAAAACTAAAGAATCGCTCTCTTAGTAAAGAATTAGCTCAAACTTTAAAAAAAGAAGTAAATACCGCTGAGGAAACTAATGATTTTTATATAAGCATCGGAAATCGCTTAATTAAGATCGATTTTTCTCAAATATTGTACATAAAAGCACAAGGCGATTATGTTGAGATAAAGACCGAATCAAATTCATATACAGTACATAGCGCATTAAAGAAACTGGAAAGTAAGCTTCCCGAGAATATATTTATGAGGATTCATCGTTCTTACATTATCAACACAAATAAAATTGTTGATATTGAAAATAATAGTGTATTAATAGGTCGTGAAATTATTCCTGTAAGTCGCACAAACAAAATTGAATTAATCAACCGCCTTAATTTACTGTAGTACGATACTATTTTACTCAAAAAATGCAAACTCACTTAAGCCTTTCATCTTTTGAAAGGTTTTTTTTATTTCATAATTATTTCATATGAATTATAAACCAAATAAAAATCGAAAATAAAATACATTATAACATAAATAAAAAGCAATTCAACTACATTTTTAAGCAATCTATCGAAAAGTTAATTGTGACTGAAATTCTATTTGTAATTTAGTACTTCATTATTAGAATACTTAACAATTTTAAACAAAAATTTAAAATTATATGTGTAATTTGGTGACTGGTTTATAAATGTATTTAAAAAATTGAAACATAAGTTAAAAACCTCGAAATAACCCCAAATTTACCAGTTTAATCCGCGCCAAGCCCCCGCTAGCGCGGATTTTTTTTGTAACATAATGGTGCAAAGTCAAAATTTGTGGTTAATAACAAAATATAATGACAAACCACTTAACATTTTATTTGCATAATTAGTTTTGTTATACAACCTTTTTAATTACCTGCTTGCTATAATCTACCAAAACAAAATTATGCTAATAAACTACAAACGCCCTTTTAGCGAACTAAATACCCAAGCATTCGCTAAAAAGCCTATTCCAACGGCGGCAAAACCCCAACCTGAAACATCTCTGTATCTAAAAGCGCCTAAACCAATTAGAAGTAGGCCCATTACAATCATTAACAAAGTAGCCCATCCTAAAATAGTATTTTTATTCATTCCCATAATTGTGGTATTTTATGTTTTATCCGGATTCCGAAGTCTCGGAACGGGAGTACAAATATCGTTATTTTTTGAACAAATTATAGTTAATCTTGATACAAAATAACTGCACTTCTAGGCGGTATAGTTATTAATTTTGATGCTACAGATTCTATTCCATTTTCGTTGATTATTTCGCCATTACAAACTAAATTCCAAGTCCCCTCTAATTGTTGCGTTACTGGTTTTGAATCGCCATTAAAATACACTCTGATGTTTTTCCAAGTATCGCCATTGGCATTATCTTTAAGGGTGTATCCCACTAATAAAGGAGATTCTAAATCTAAAAATTTTAAATGCTCTTGAATCATTTGCTCCGTTGGCATTTTAAAAGCGGGGTGGTTTTTCCTGAGTTGAATTAATTTTTTATAATAAGTAACCAATGGACTATTTTCATGTTTCCAATTCCAATTGATTTTATTAATACTGTCTGGTGCGTTATAGGAATTCTCTACGCCATATTTAGTGCGTTTCATTTCTTCGCCCATGTGCAAAAACGGAATGCTTTGAGCCGTAAAAACAATGGTGTTTGCCAATCTATCCATTTCAATTAATTCTTTTTCAGTAGCAAGTGGATTTGCAATTTTTAGCTTATCATACAAAGTATTGTTATCGTGACAAGAAACATAACCTATAACGGAAGTGGGTGAATCTGAATACGGAAATTGAGCATAATCTCGTTTTTTATCATACTTAATTTGCGGATGATGGGTAGAGGCTACAATGCCAAAATGAATGACTTCTTTCAAATTAGGATTGCCGCTCACAAATCCTTTTTCGGTAACTCTATACCAATGTCCTTTTACACCATCTCGTATATCATCAGAAAAAACGGCTATTTGATTCAGTTCTTTAACACTACTTTTTAGCGCTCTTTTTTCCATTGGCAATGGCGAATCCCCAGCGGTCCAACCTTCTCCATATAGAAAAATGGTTGGATCTATTTGATGTAATTCTTTTGAAATTAAGTTCATAGTTTCTATATCATGAACCGCCATTAAATCGAAACGGAAGCCATCAATATGGTATTCATTAACCCAATATTTAACCGATTCTAGCATAAATTGGCGCGCCATTATTCGTTCTGAAGCAAATTCATTTCCACAAGAAGTAGCGTCCGATCGTTTTCCGTTGGGCCAACTTCTGTAATAATAGCCTGGGATTAGTTCATCGAAAATAGCGGTAGAACTGGTGTGATTATAAACAACATCCATGACTAGCCGAATTCCGTTTTGATGAAGCGATTGTACCATTTGTTTAAATTCTTGAATTCGCACTAAGCCATCATGAGCGTTTGTAGCATAAGAACCTTCTAGTGCATTAAAATTTTGAGGTTCGTATCCCCAATTGTATTGTTTTTGGTTTGCAATAGATTCATCAACCGATTTATAATCAAAAAAAGGAAGCAAATGCAAATGCGTAATTCCCATTTCTTTGAGGTGAGACAAGCCAGTAGCTTGTTCAAAATCATTTGCAGTATTGGTTTCTGTCAATGCAAGAAATTTACCTTTGTTCTTAATTCCCGAAGTAGTATCAATAGAGATATCTCGAACATGGGCTTCATAAATAACAATATCCGAAAAAGAGTTTAATATTGGTTTTTTATCTGTAGCCCATAGTGATGGATTGGTCTTAACGGCATCAAAAATAAGTCCACGATTACCATTAACCCCTACTCCTTTAGCATAAGGATCAGGCATTTCCTTAGACCATACTCCATTATTTTTAACTTGTAACGTGTAATAGGTATTGTGATAATCTCCATTCAAAACGATTTGCCACACTCCTGTTTTGGCATCGTATAACAAATTGTCAATGGCAATTAATTTATTTCCGTCTCCATGTTTATAAAGATTAATCTTAGCCTCTTCTACATTAGGACTCCATAGCTTTATAGTTGTTTTTTCAGGAGTATACGTCACTCCTAAATCGCCTTGTAAATAAACGGGGTAATCCTCAAATGATTTGTATTTTATTGAATTGGTTTTCGTTTGTTGTGCTAAAACAGCATGGGTTAAAAGAAAAAAACATACTATCATTACTTTATGCTGCGCTAAATAAGACATGAATTTTGATTTTATAAATGAACTGACCTAACTATTCAGAAGCATTAGAACAACTTTAATGCTTCTGCAGTATTACATCGTTCTCAAAAATACAATATTTAGCCGATAGAAAATAGGATTTAATCTTTTTATCAATATTTATGCTTTAGAATTTTAAATCAGATAAGGATAAATCACAATGATGAAAAAAAAACATTCTGTTTGAAAACAAAACCGTTAGCACAAAAAGTAGTCAACAAATTAAAAGCCCTTTGAATCATTTGTAATATTTTTTTTTATAAGTTAGCTATATCAAAAAAAATCTGACTGGCATCAGACCAATCTACCCAAAATTAAGGTGATAGGTTTGATTTGATTAGTGACAATTTATGAAATAGGTTGACAAAAATAATTTTGAAAATATTCAAACGGAGAACGCTGAAAACCGAATAGAGTCAGCAAATTAAAAAAAGAGGGAATGAATAAATTTATGATAGATATCCTTTTACAAGGGATAGACAATGAAACAAGGTTGAAATTATTACCAAGAGAACAAGAAATAATAAAGGATTGGGAAGACGACGGTACACTTTTGGCTTCCTATATTAAAAGTGACACTGCCGGAATTTATTTGGTGTTACTAGCTAATGACAAATCAGACGCAGATAAAAAACTGTCAACTCTACCATACTACCCATATATGAAAATTGAAATAATGACATTGAGGTAATCATTTAGAAATTGAACAAGAAAAAAACCATGGCATAATACGGGTATAGAAAAATGGTGGTTCAGTGCCGGTTGATCGTTTTGTGCTCCGAAACCCGCCCGAACGCAAAGCCCAAAACCTTACGAAATAGATCATTGTAGCGGAAAAGCGGAAAACAGACAAACTAAAATAAAATAATTATGCTTACTGATATCAATCCTAAATTACCAATGCGTGACAAAGCAATAACAAAGAATTACTACTTAAACAATTTAAGTTTTAAAGAACTTGGAGATTATGATGAGTATTTAATAGTTGGCAAAGACAATATAGAATTACATTTTTTTATGTTTAAGGAACTCGATCCAAAAGAAAACTATGGTGGTGTTTATATCAGAACTGATGCTATTGACAACCTTTACCAATCATTGCTTGACAGTAAAACAAGTATTCATCCGAATGGAAATTTAGCAATCAAACCTTGGGGACAAAAAGAGTTTGCTTTACTTGACCCAGACAATAATTTGCTGACTTTTGGACAAAGCATTTAAATAACAATAAACTTTAAACGGAATAAAAACAATGAAAGAAATATTTAATTCCATTCCAGAGATGGCACTAACCGCAAAAATTAACCATATCCAATTTCAAAACTGACAACTAAACATGCATCCTAAAACAGCTATACTCAATACCAGACTTGATAAAATTATATTTTTTTTATCCACTTTACTTCTGTCTTTGCAATGTCAGGGACAAACAATTGAAACCAGAAACAATTCATCATCACTAAATACAATTACGAATATGCAGTTTGATACAAATAACAATTTTAAAACAATTATTGGAAGTCTTTCAGGAAAAACGATCAAACTTCCTTATGTAAACAAAGATCCAATGCCATCTGTGGCCGCTTCAGGATTTGTTCTTAATGGCGAGCCATTCGCAGGCATAAAAATTACCAACGCTCCGGGACTTCCTGACTCAAGAAGTTACAAAAAGAAATTTGCTTTACTTATCCCCTTTACCAATACGGTTATGGAGCATGAACTCTGGAGTATAATTTTTAATAATGAGAATGAAGGAGAATTAAACGGAGTGGGCATCCATACTGTAAATGTTGAGATACCCAAACCTCATGTAAATAATGAAGCTGAGTTAATTCAATTCAAAGAGCAATTTATTAACGGACTAAATAAGGCTGTTGTTCAAGCAAACTTTGCCCAACCTGAATATCTGATTATGGGTATGAGTCTGGAGCATATCCTTTATGGTCTAAAAGATGTTCAGTCAGTTATGAATGATATTGAAGTGAAGTATCCCTATTCCTGGGCTACTTGGCAAGATGCTGCAGATGCTGCATTAAAAAAATACAAGGCCAAGCGAATTGCCATTATTACCCCCTTTATAAAGGAGGGAAATAACAATGCAATTAAAATGTTTGAAGATCTTGGTTATGAAGTAGTAGCAAGTTTTGGATTTGCCTGTCCAAATCTAGTAGATATTGCTCATATTCCTGACTCAGCAAAAGAGGAAGTAATATTAAAATATCTCGCTACCCATGAAAACCAAATTGATGCTATTGTACAATGTGGCACCAATATGAGTATGATTAATGTTTCTGAAAAATTAGAACCTCAAATAGGAATACCAATTATTGGTATTAACGCCGCTCTTTTATGGTATGCATTAAGAGAAAACGGATTTAGCAATCCTTTAAAAAAATCAGGCAGATTACTAAGGGAATTTTGAGGTTTAACGTAAAATAAACAAAATCCCGGCTAACGCTTGAATCCTTTCGCGCGCTAGCTAAGGGAAAACAACCTTTGAATTAGGATAAAAAAAGGTAATCACTTCATACTAATTAAAAACAATAAAAAAAGCAATAGCATACGATGCGATACTATTTTATAATTTTAACAATACTAGCAATTATGAGCTTAGAAAAATGCGCCACAATTGATGATTCAATGACACTTAATATCCCTAAAAAAGGATTTGAAGTAGTGCAACAAGTACCTGCAAAAACTATAGGGAGAGACCAAAACGCTTTGTATTTAACACCAAGAAAAATAAGAAAAGATGAGTTTAATTCGACTACACTCAATGATTTTATAGATAAAATGTACACGGTTATGATCAAAAATTCTGGGGTTGGTATTGCTGCAAATCAATTGGGTAAACGATTACAAATTTTTATTATTGAAGCGAAAGATGATAATCCTAGATATAACGTTTTGGGACAGGTTGAAAAACAACTATTTATCAATCCGATAATTACCAAAGTATCTACAGAGAAGAAGAATTTTTGGCATGGATGCCTCAGTGCTAAGGATGAAAAAAGAGGGAATGTAGCAACGTATGAATGGATTGAATATCAATGCCAAAACCAAAAAGGCGAAGTTAAAAAAGGCAGATTAGATGGTTTTGCAGCAGTCATTTTTCAGCACGAATTTAAACACCTAATGAATGGAACCTATATGGATGTTGCTAAGCAATTTTTATCCAAAACCGAATTGGATAAAAAAATAGCCTCTGGGGAATTGCCATTTTTTGAGAAAGCGTCTGATACTTTACCTTTATTAATTAATGGATATACTATTGGTAAAACACTCCATGATTATCACTCTAAATAACTGATGCTACTGCTGTTTTTATCGCAGTATCCGTTTTAATTTATTCTTTCAAAAGGAGGTAGCAGCATACTTCTGTACATCTTTTTTATAATTGCTATATATCTTTTAGGTAATTCTTGTACATCTTTTTATACCTTTGTCAGGTATGTAATACTATATAACCTAGGTAAATAAAAAAACATGGCTGTATCTTTTAAATTAGTTCCCAAACAAAACAATTTGGTTGCTCCGCCAGAAGTGAAATATTATCCTTGTGCCGTTAGTAAAGGTGAAGCCGATTTAGACAATCTGGCAGATGTTGTTTCCTCTCGTTCCTCGATGAGTCGTGCCGATTGTTATGGTGTAATTATAGGCTTAACAGAGGCTATTGGGGAAGCATTAGCTGATGGTAAAATTGTTAGAATTGATGCTTTAGGCACTTTTCAAATTACGATTCAGGGAACAGCCGCCGACAGCCCTGAGGAACTTGGAAAATCTACCATTAAGGGAACAAAAATTGTTTACAGACCTTCTAAGAAAATGAAAAAACGGTTAGAAAATATTAATTTTAAGAGGTTGAGATAAAAGTTAATTAAAAATGCCTAACAACATTTCTTTATACAAATCATGAAGCGGTAATGCGTTAGCACCAACGCCTTTACTTTTTATGTCAACATTTCGCAAGGACGCTACAATTTGACTTACTTTTTTCATTGGATAATTTTTAAGTGCTACATCATAATCTTTTAAGAAGAAAGGACTTACGCCAAGAACTTTAGCTACATTATTAGGATTTTTATCTTTTAATCCGTGATACTTTAATAGCTGAACATAAAAACTAAAAACCAGTCCAACTACCATTACTATATTATTTTCTTTGGGGTTTTCAGCAAAATAGTTTACAATTTTATAGCTTTTCAGTTGATTGCGTTCGCCGAGTGATTTTCTCAATTCAAAAACATTAAAGTCTTTACTAAAACCAATATTTTCCTCAATATGTTTGGGAGTAATCATACTCCCTTTGGGCAAAATGATTTGTAACTTCTCTAATTCGTTATTTATTTTACTTAAATCCGTTCCTAAAAACTCTACTAACATAGCAGATGCTTTAGGTTCGATGGTGTAATTTTTACCTTGCAGGACACGCTTAATCCACTCTCCGACTTGGTTTTCGTATAATTTTTTACTTTCGTAAACCAAACCTGATTTAGCCAACTCCTTTGTTACTTTTTTACGTTTGTCTAGTGTTTTATATTTATAACAAAAAACCAAAACTGTTGAATCCATTGGATTTTCGGCATAACTCTCTAGTTTATCTATAGTTTTGTTTAAATCTTGTGCTTCTTTAACAATGACTACCTGACGCTCTGCCATCATAGGATAACGTTTGGCAGTAGATATGATATCTTCTATAGTTACATCTCGACCGTACAAAACCGTTTGGTTGAAACTTTTCTCCTCTTCGGTTAGTACATGCTCTTCGATATAATCAGACAATTTATCAATATAATAAGGCTCTTCGCCCATTAAAAAATAGATAGGTTTTATATTTCCGGCCTTGATATCGTTTACAATTTTTACAACTTCATCCATTTTGTCTATTCTCTTTTATCTATTCTCTAAAAGTCTTACTTTTGCCACATGCAACCACTCAATTTTTCATCCTATAACTTTCGTTTCAAAAATAGTGAAAATAAAGTCGCTATTTTTGATGAAATCAGGAAAAAATTTATCATCCTCACTCCAGAAGAATGGGTGCGTCAACATGTTGTACAGTTCTTATTACAGGAAAAAAAATATCCAAAATCACATATAAATGTCGAGAAACTGCTTAAAATTAATGATTTAAAGAAACGATATGATGTTGTCGTTTTTAATGCTGACGGTAGCATACGCATTTTAATAGAATGTAAAGCACCTGAAATTAAAATTGCTCAAAATACTTTTGATCAAATTGCAAGATACAATTTGACTTTAAGGGCTGAATTTTTAATGGTAACCAACGGACATAATCATTACTTTTGCCAAATGGATTTTGAAAATGAAAAGTATCATTTTATGAAGGAGCTTCCTCATTTCGAAACTAATACTACTAAATTTTAAATTTGAAAATAGCTGTCGTTATACTCAATTGGAACGGTTCTAAACTTTTAGAACAGTTTTTGCCTTCTGTACTAAAATATTCTCCTGAAGCAACTATTTATGTTGCTGATAATGCTTCTTCTGATGATTCGATGGCTGTTGTAAAAACTAAATTTTCAACGGTTCAAATTATAGAAAACAAAGAAAATCTAGGCTTTGCTGGTGGTTATAATGAAGCCTTAAAACATGTTGAAGCGGATATTTATGCATTAGTCAATTCTGATATTGAAGTGACTGAAAATTGGTTGCAACCAATATTGGAAACGTTTAGTAACGAACCTTCAACAGCTATTATTCAGCCTAAAATTTTAGATTATAAAAACAAAGACTATTTTGAATATGCAGGTGCAGCCGGCGGTTTTATTGATAAATATGGCTTTCCCTTTTGCCAAGGTCGTATTTTTGAAACCCTAGAAAAAGATACCCAACAATACAATGATGATTGTGACATTTTTTGGGCTTCGGGAGCTTGCTTTTTTATTAGAAGTTCGGTTTTTAAAACGCTAAAGGGTTTTGATACTGACTTTTTTGCGCATCAGGAAGAAATTGATTTGTGTTGGCGGGCTTATAATAAAGGCTATACCATTAAATACAATTTTAAATCAGTAGTGTATCATGTGGGCGGAGCTACTTTGCAAAAAGGAAATCCTAAAAAAACTTTTTTAAATTTTAGAAATTCGTTGTTAATGCTTACCAAAAACCTTCCTAAATCATCCTTATACAGTACTTTGTTTATTAGGATGGTTTTAGACGGAATTGCCGCAATAAAATTTATCAGTCAGGGAAACTTTTCGCATGGGTTTTCAGTTTTAAAGGCGCATTATTCTTTTTATTGTCTTTTTTCTAAAAACTATAAAAAAAGAGATGCTTTTCAAAAACAATCATACTATAAAACAAAAAGTATCGTTTTTACCTATTATGTTAAAAGTGGCACCATTTTTGAAAAACTATTTTAACAATACATTAATTCTATTAGGATTGGTAAAAATTTATTTTAACAGTAACTTTGCACAATAATTAAAACCCTTATTTATGAAAAGAATCATTTTAGCTCTATCATTAGTTGCCTTGCTAACAACTTCATGTGGAACAAAAAAGAAAATTGCAGCCTTAGAGAGCAAAAACAAAGAGATTCAGGATATGTTGAATTCTTGTACTGTAAAATTAAATACGTGTTTGACAGAGAAAGAAGCTATGTCAAGTCAAATGGAATTTTTAAAGAAAAACAATTCCGATTTGATTAACAATATGGGGAATATGACCACTCTATCTGCTAAAGGGGCTCAAAATATTGAGAAAGCTTTAGAAACCATTAAGGAAAAAGACTTGAAAATTTCAAGAATGCAGGATGCTCTTACTAAAAAAGATAGTGTAACATTAGCTTTAGTAACCAGTATAAAAAGTTCTGTAGGGGTTTCTGACCCAGATATTGAAGTAAACGTAGAAAAAGGGGTTGTATTTATTTCAATTGCTGATAAACTATTGTTTAAAAGCGGTAGCTATAATGTAAGTGATAAAGCAAAAAGTGTATTAGCCAAAGTAGCTAAAATTATCAATGACAAACCTACTTTTGAATGTATGGTTGAAGGTCACACAGATAATGTTCCATATATAGGAAATGGCGTTTTACTTGACAACTGGGATTTAAGTGTGAAGCGTTCTACAGCTATTGTTAGAGTGCTTACAAAAGATTTAGGGGTAAAACCATCTCAATTGATTGCAGCAGGAAGAAGCGAATTTATTCCTTTAGTTCAGAACAATACTGCTGAAAACAGAGGTGTAAATAGAAGAACTAGAATTGTAATTCTTCCTAAAATTGATGAGTTTTATGAAATGATTGAAAAAGAAATGAAGAAACAACAATAATTGAAAGTGCTCAGTGACCAGTGTTCAGTGTTCAGTGGGTTTAGAAATATGAAAACGTCTTGAGAAATCAGGACGTTTTTTTTGATAATAAAATAAACTACCTCGGGGGCAGAGCCCTATAGGTATTAGAAAAACGATACTGTACAAAAAAAGTGTGTAAAGTTAAAAATTTGTAATTTTAAATTACTAACGATAAACTTACAGACTAATGAACTTTA
>NZ_JBHTIZ010000008.1:0-747 GCF_042677265.1 Flavobacterium myungsuense
ACTGTTGCTAATGGCGTTCCTTCAAAATCTAATCGAGAAGGGTTTCCTGAACAAACCGTTGGCGTTTTAGTAGAAATTGATGCAGTAGGTATTGGTTTTAGTGTTACAGTTCCTGAAGCTGAAGTACTCTTACAACTGGTTGTCAAATTCGTGATTGTAACGGTATAGGCTCCTTCAATTGTTGTTGTAAACGAGGCAACATTTCCTGGATTAGTGACTCCCGCTGGTACTTCCCATTCATAGGTATAGGTTCCTGCTATTGCTGGGGTTGCGGTTAGTGTTGCTGTCTCTCCCGGACATATGGACGGACTGTTTAAACTTACTGTTGGTAAAAGTTTTAAAGTTACTGTTCCTGTGGCTATAGCACTCTTACAAGTTGTTGTCAAATTTGTTATTGTAACGGTATAGGTTCCTGCAATTGTTGTCGGAAATGAAGCAACATTACCTGGATTAGTAACTCCCGATGGCACTTCCCATTCATAGGTATAGGTTCCTGCTATTGCTGGTGTAGCCGTTAGTGTTGCTGTCTCTCCCGGACATATCGACGGACTGTTTAAACTTACTGTTGGTAAAAGTTTTAACGTTACTGTTCCTGTGGCTATAGTACTATTACAGCTGGTTGTCAAATTCGTGATTGTAACGGTATAGGTTCCTGCAATTGTTGTCGAAAATGAAGCAACATTCCCCGGATTAGTGACTCCCGCTGGTACTTCCCATTCATAGGTATAGGTTCCTGCTATTGCTGGT
>NZ_JBHTIZ010000009.1:0-1007 GCF_042677265.1 Flavobacterium myungsuense
ACGAGCATGGATAATAATCGGGCATAAACATATTACCGAAGCTATGGATTTTGTAGTAATACAAAGTGGTAGGGGAGCATTCTAACAGGGTTGAAGGTGTATCGTAAGGTATGCTGGACTGGTTAGAAAAGAAAATGTAGGCATAAGTAACGATAATGCGGGCGAGAAACCCGCACACCGAAAGACTAAGGTTTCCACAGCTATGCTAATCAGCTGTGGGTTAGTCGGGACCTAAGGCGAACCCGAAAGGGACAGTCGATGGCCAACGGGTTAATATTCCCGTACTACTGATAACTGTGATGGGGTGACGGAGTGATGAAAGTACCGCGAACTGACGGAATAGTTCGTTAAAGCACCTAGCTATAGGACCTGTAGGCAAATCCGCAGGTTTTGGTGAAATGCGATAGTACTCAGCGGCTTCGGCCAACGAGATAGTGTACCTAAGGGCTTCCAAGAAAAACCTCTAAACTTCAGGTTATTAGTACCCGTACCGTAAACCGACACAGGTAGTCGAGGAGAGAATCCTAAGGTGCTCGAGAGATTCATGGCTAAGGAATTAGGCAAAATAGACCCGTAACTTCGGGAGAAGGGTCGCCCCGAGTAATCGGGGCCGCAGTGAAGAGGTCCAGGCGACTGTTTATCAAAAACACAGGGCTCTGCAAAATCGTAAGATGAAGTATAGGGCCTGACACCTGCCCGGTGCTGGAAGGTTAAGAGGAGATGTTATGGGTAACCAGAAGCATTGAATTGAAGCCCCAGTAAACGGCGGCCGTAACTATAACGGTCCTAAGGTAGCGAAATTCCTTGTCGGGTAAGTTCCGACCTGCACGAATGGTGTAACGATCTGGACACTGTCTCAGCCATGAGCTCGGTGAAATTGTAGTAACGGTGAAGATGCCGTTTACCCGCAGTGGGACGAAAAGACCCTGTGCACCTTTACTATAGCTTAGTATTGACCTTGGATAAATGATGTGTAGGATAGGTTGGAGACTGTGAAGTGGCGTCGC
>NZ_JBHTIZ010000010.1:0-65387 GCF_042677265.1 Flavobacterium myungsuense
AATTAACTATTCCAAGTTCTAGAATGTCAGACACAAATACTTCTAGCATCTTTAACGTAAAAGCGTTCCCTAATCCATTTGCATCGCACTTTAGTTTAGACATCGAGAGTTCAAGCGACGCTCAAGTAGAGATGAAAGTATACGATATGATAGGAAGACAATTAGATGTTCGTAAGGCTACCGCATCAGAACTAAGTGTTCTAGAAGTAGGTCGCAATTATCCATCAGGAGTTTACAATGTTGTTTTATCTCAAGGAGATAAAGTAAAATCGTTACGAATGATGAAAAGATAATATTCAATATAAAATAGTATAACTCCAAAGCCTCTTCTAATTTTTGAAGAGGCTTTATTTATACTATTACCATTATTTAAGAAGCGCCAAATTATTCGAGATAACTAGTTAAAACCATTTTGGTTCTAAAAAAAACTCTAAAAAAATAAAAAATACAATACCCAATCTGTAAACAGCCTTAAACTTCAGTTTAGGGCTTTTTTTGTATAGAAAAGGCAGTAGTGTAGAGCAAAAAACCAAATGCTATTACTTGCAATGCGCTACCGCAATTTGAGCCGCTAACCTCGCATTGTTTTTAATTAAGGCAATATTGGTCTCTAAGCTTTCGCCTTGGGTATGATCAGCAATATATTTCAGTATAAATGGTGTTACTTCTTTGCCTTTTATCTTTTGTTGATTGGCAGCTTCCAATGCGTTTAAGATGTACTGTTCTATGGCATCTTGACCCATCTCAAACTCAGTTGGTACAGGATTCGCAATCAATACGGCGCCGTCCAATTGCATCCCCCATTTGGCTTTCAATAAATCGGCAATAGCGTCTGCAGAATCCAGTCGCAAAGGGGAATCAAACCCACTTTTAGACGAATAAAAACTAGGAAACTCATTCTGGCCATAGGTCACCACAGGAATGCCAAGCGTTTCCATATATTCTAAGGTCAAGCCAATATCTAAAATAGATTTTACACCCGCAGCAACAATCGCCACATTGGTTTGTCCCATTTCAGTTAAATCAGCTGAGATGTCCATCGTTGCTGTAGCTCCACGGTGTACCCCGCCAATACCTCCGGTAGCAAATATTTTAACACCCGCCATGGCAGCAATTCGCATTGTGGCCGCAACGGTAGTTGCACCTGGGAGTTTTTGAGCAATAACATAAGGCATGTCTCTCAAACTCACTTTCCAAACGTTTTGTGCCTGAGCAAAATAATCAATAGCTTCTGACGATAATCCCACTAAGCATTTTCCCTCTTTAATGGCAATGGTAGCCGGAACAGCTCCTTGTTTTCGTACTTCATCCTCTACTGACTTTGCTGTGATGGCATTTTGAGGCCAAGGCATTCCGTGGGAGATAATAGTAGATTCTAGTGCCACAATAGGTAAATTGTTATCTAAAGCATGTTGCACTTCTGGACTTAGGACTATAAAATTAGAGGTGTTCATTATAATAGGTGTTTTTAATTTGGTATAGATATTCACTGTTCAGGTGCTGCAGTACTGCTCCTTTAATTTGTAATACTTCTAGCGCTAAAGTATGTGCCAATTGCAGGCAAGTTTCTTCGTTTTCGTGATTAAGAAAGCCAAAAACCCAACCCGCTAAGGCAGCATCACCGGCGCCAGTGCTGTCGCTAATGCTAATTTCAGGAACTTGCAATGCCAACGATTGAGTGGCGGTGTAAATAACGGAGCCTTGATTTCCTTTTCTAATCCAAACCTGTTGCACGCCGCGACGAAACAAGCTTTGCACAAGAGCCAACTCATCGGTCGTGTCGCCAGTAGCCATGGCTCTGAGCTCGTCTTCATTAGGTGTAATCATAAAAACGCCTTCTAAATCCAATGCCGCTAGCTTGGAGGCTTTAGCCACCGAAACTGGCTCAATAATTAGTTTCTGTCGGTGCGTTTTAGCAAAATCAATCAACCACTGTATGCTTGCTATGGGGATATTAGTGTCGAGGATCACCAAGTCAAAGGCTGCAATAAAGTGCGATTTAGACTCCAAGAAATCGGGGGTGAGGTATGTGCTGCTGATGTCTTGACAAACCGCTACCACCAGATTTCCGTCAGGATTCATAATAGAAATATATTTTCCGGTACTGTCATTAGCATAAACACAATGGTCTAGCACAATGCCTTTTTGGTTTAAACTTTTGGTAATGTACTCTGCATCAGCATCTGCGCCTAATGCCGTTATTAGTGAAGGATGAAGTTGTAACAATCCTAAATGCTGCGCAATATTACTTATAACACCACCTATACTGGAGGTTTTAGTCGCAGGATTAGAGGTGCTGGGAATGCAATGCTGTTCACAAAAATACAACTCGTCCACTAGTGTTGCTCCAATACACAAAACCGATTTCTTCATGAAACAAATATAGAAAATTTATTCGAAATGGTTTTGTTCCTGTAAACACAAAAGGCGTAAGATTCAATTCTTGCGCCTTTTTTATTGAGAAGAAAAAGAGTCTAGTTTTTTTTAATTTTTTGGTTGAAACCTATTGTTTGCCTTCGAGACAGGTTTTATTTATCAGAATAATGACCCATTGCCGAAACAACTTCTACTAATACTAAAGTATCACTTACCGAATAAATCATTCGGTCTTTAAGATTTATTTTTCTGGACCAAAATCCCGTTAAACTATACTTTAATGGTTCGGGATTTCCGATGCCTTCAAAAGGGGTTTCAGTAAGTTCTTTTAAAATCTTTTCAATTCGTTTAATGCTAGACTGATTACCTGATTTTAGATGTTGGGTAATATGTTTTTTGGCTATTTCTGTTACTTCAACCCTAAACTTCCCCATACATCATTTGGATTTATTACGGTTCTTTTATTACTTTTTGCTGATTTTAAAACCATTTTTACGAATTCTGGATTGTAGTTGTCTTTTTCTATTTCTTTTAAAGTAGTACTATTTAATTCGGAATCAATACGTACTCCTTTATTAGTGGCAGAAAGCATTTTAGCAAGCTCCAATACTATTTTTCCCGCTTTAGTTCGTTCGTTTATAGTTATAGTTTTCATAATGAGTGTTATTAAAAGACAAATATACAAAAAAATCATGCCTATTTAGTGATGCGATCTTTTTAGTGAAACACATTTTTTGTTTAAAATTCTATTTTTTTATTCTTCTTACTTGTTAGGTGTAATTATTACATACGTCAGTTCGAGTATTTTTTGTGGTGTAAAATGCAACGAAACTTCTCGATACGCTTCGCACTCGAAGTGACGTATATCGAGAACCGTTTTTAATGAAATTTTTCTCATCATCTCAATCTTTCAAAGATGTTTAATCTGTGATTGAAAGCATTTTTACCCCAAATGCTATTTGCCCTTCCTAATAAAACGCAACTCTTTAAGCATGGCCTTAAACTTCTTGCCCGGTCTAAAAATAACTGAAGCACTTCGAACGTTTTTTGGAGACACGCCTTCGGGAGTTTCACTTGCGTTTCCCTTCACGCTAATTTGAAAAGCACCTAATTGCCCAAGTCGTACAATTTTTCCCGCCTCTAATTCTTTAGAAACCATTGCAACCAAACTAATAACAACCGCATAACAATCGGCTTGCGTTAAGGAAGAGCTATAGGCAATTTGTTCTGAAAGTGCTTCTAAATCTATTTCTCCCGTTTTAGTGACTTTAGGATAATACAGCATCGAAGCGCTAGGATTTGTGGGATTGGTTTTCCCAATAGGGGTAATAGTAATAGCCATAATTTTAGGAGGTCAAGAAGTTATACCAATAACATTTGTAAAATAGTACAATAGTTTATGGTGTAATGCCTATATAGTATGAAAATAGTCCATCTTTAATGGACTATATTGACCCGAGCGCTAGTGAACAGGCGAAGCAATACATAATCGGTATTATTTTTTGCTCGTCCTGACAAAAATATGCATTTGTCTGTATCAAGCAACAAATTTACCACGGTAAATTACACAAGTTACCTAGGTAACTCACTTAATTTACCGCGGTAATTTAATTGATTAACCGTGGTAAAATAAAAGTCTTGTTCTGATTGAGTGTTGGTTTGGTCTAGACATAAAGCAATAGTAGTAAGATTGCGTTAATTAGCTAACTATTATGTTTATGGTAATAATGCTAAAGTTCATTACTAATTTGTTCCAAATGACAAATAGCAAATAATACCAATAACATTTGTAAAATAGTCCAATAGTTTATGGTGTAATGCCGATATAGTATGAAAATAGTCCATCTTTATTGGACTATATTGAATACATAATCGGTATAAATATACAGAAGTCACGATATATCTAAAAGTGTCCTTAACATACAAAATAAAATTTGACTGTACGCTAATCGGACTAAGAATTCAGTAATGGGTAGCTGATGACAAAGATTAGAGGGATTTTGCTTCGCCAGTTCGACCTTTGATCTCGGGTCACTGATTATCATATAAAAATCTGTTTTTATCAATTTAAATACGAGTCATTCGTGTACTATTTTAAAAATTGGTATAAATAACGGATTGTCATGAAATAAAATAACCTTAATATTAGTATTTCGTAAAATTCTATTATGTTTGCGTCTCATTAAAAAGTACAAGTTGCATTCTATAATTCCTTATATCTGTTTAACAGGCCTATTTTTGCCCTTGCTCATCCTTTTTTATAATAAGGGATACCGAACCGCGAACCGCTATTTAGCTGGATTCCTTTTTTTTGCGGCTTTGTATTTATTGGAGAACTTTTACTTTTTTTATGGCAAAACACTCTTTATAATCGCTTTTTTTACAAATACCCACGCTTTTTTTTATTTAATTGGTCCGTGTGCCTTTTTCTATGTGAGAAGTATTTTAAAAGACAACAGTAAACTCAATACAACAGATTATTTACACTTCGCTCTTTTTATCATTTCTTTTGTGGGTTATCTTCCTTATTTTTTTTCCAGTTGGGATTATAAACTCAATATTGCTCAAAACATTTGTAGCGAAAATTGGGATATGGCAGCTTTTCATATCAACAAAATTATCCCACATAAAATAGACCAAGGATTAAACGTATTGCAGACCTATTTCTACGCAGTCAATCTTTGGTATTTACTGTGGCATCATAAAAAGGTAGCATTTAATCCAATCGTTACAACCGCACAGTACAAACTGATTCGGAATTGGCTCTATATTTTTATAGGGCTTGTTACTATTATTACCCTTAATTTTACCGTTGCCATGGCCAATATGTGGCTGTACGATGATAAATCTGTTTTCTTGAATCGCGCCAGTGGTGCCTTGCTTTTTGCTTCTATAATTTATATTGGAATGAATATGGCCGTTATGTTTTTTCCTCATATTATGTATGGCTTGCCTATAGAAAATCAATACCAACCCATAAAAGGGGCTATTCCATCTAATACCATTTCTATTGAAGAAAAGTACTCGGATGTTACCGATTTTTCTTCAGAAAAAAAGAAAGAACCCGAACTTTTTTCTTCAGAATATATTGAAAAGATAGAAACCCATCTACAAGAAAGAATCGAGAAGCAAAAGTATTTGGAAACCAACTGTGGTTTAAGTAAAATATCCGATGAAATAGGGATCCCAGCCCATCATTTGACCTATTATTTCAATGGTATAAAAAAACAATCCTTTTCGGACTGGAGAAACCAGTTGCGAGTTGCTTATGCTATCGGCATACTAAATCAAGGAAATGCGAACCAATTAACGCTCGAAGCCATTGGATTAAAAGTTGGTTTTAAATCCAATTCTACATTTATCCGTTCGTTTAAAAATGTAACCGGAAAAACACCAAGTGACTATCTGGTAAGTACTTCCTAAAATTAGGTAAAGGGTAGTGTTCAATCGGCCGTTTAAAGCAAGAGGCCTTAGTCAAAACTCAAATGGCGAAAGATTTAGTTCATGTTCCTTTTTTATAATTCGCTGTTACCAAAATCCCGAATTCGTTCCTCTCCCAATGAATTTCTTCTAGCTATTGACTCTTTTTCTTTGTACTAAAACTATACGATTTTTTGTTAAATCTTCTTTCATTTTTAAAAATGAAAGAAAGTTGAAGCCTCTGTGGTGTGATTATTTGTTATTTATTTTTTCTTTTGCGGGCTTTAAAATTAAGTTATATAAAATTCAAATATGGTGAATAGCACAAAAAACTTACAAACCCAAAAAAAACTTCTTAAGGCAATAGTATGTCTGCTTATTCTTTTTCAAATTTCAAACAGTTGGGCACAAACCAAAGTTTACAACGCCCTCCATTTTGACGGGGTCAACGACAATGCGATTACCACTACCCTTAATTTGGATAATAGTGTAGTTGGCATTACGACCTGGGAAGGATGGATCTATCCTACTACTAATGATGGTAATTACCGTATGATCATGAGCGTAGAAGATGGAGGTTGCGATCGTTTTATAGCTATGAACAGTGGTAATTATGTTATAGGAATTGGAACAACGATATGTTTGTGGACACCCGTAACTATAGATCTCAATCAATGGCAGCATGTGGCGGTTATTTATAACGAAGCTGCAGGATGGGTAAAATTTTATAAGAACGGTGTGGAGTACACCAGTTCATTATCGGGCCATAGCACAGCTGTTAAGTTTGGCATTGGCTGTTCTCAGCAAGCAGGCCCTACGCAATTTTTCCAGGGAGCTATCGATGAAGTACGGGTTTGGAATGTAGCCCGCACCCAGACTCAGATTCAGAACGCTATGTATAGTGAACTCGTAGGCAATGAAACCAATTTGCTTGCCTATTACAACTTTAATCAGGGTACTGCATCGGGGTCTAATTCCGGTGTTACTACCTTAACCGATGTTACCGGCAATGGGCACAACGCTACGCTCAGCAACTTTGCATTAACAGGATCTACCAGCAACTGGATCAACAGTACCTGGATGCAACCTCCCGGTAATGGTTTGTATTTTAACGGAACAACTAATTTCGTAAATGTGCCAAGTCGTACCAGTCCGTTTACAGGTAATGCGGATCATACCATAGAATTTAATGTGCTTTACAAAGGTGGACAAACGGGAGATCGTTGGTTATTGTGGTATGGTGCGCTTGCAGGTGATCAAATGGAAGTGATTGGGTATAATGGTGAAACCGGGAAAATTAAGGATCATCACGTTTCTACGGGGAATGATATTACGGCTACAACGGCAGCACTCGTTCCAAACAGGTGGACCCATGTGGCACTGGTATATAACGGATCGAGCCGAACTATGGCTGTTTATATCAATGGCACTTTTGTAGAAACGTTTAACTATGTATCCAATTTAGCCATTCCGGCAAATTCACAATTGCAATTGGGGACCTATGCTTCTGTTGCCGATGGGGTGAATTTCTCCTGCCATATGGTACTGGATGAAGTTCGTATTTGGAATGTGGCGCGCACGCAGTCTCAAATTCAGGCTGCCATGAATACCGAATTGGTGGGAACAGAGACGAATTTAAAAGTGTATTACAATTTCAATCAGGGTATTGCAGGTAGTACAAATACAAACCGAACTACTTTAACTGACAGAACAAGAAGCGGATATGATGGTACCCTCAGCAACTTTTCATTGTCAGGATCTACCGGCAACTGGGTGGAGAGTTATGCCATAGTGGTGCCAACATTATCTGCCGCAACAAGTTTTACATCTACCGGTTTTACGGCCAATTGGGCTGCGCCGGGCATTGGGACCATTACTAATTATGTATTTGATGTATCTACGAGTTCCGTTTTTTCTTCTTTTATTAGTGGCTACAATGGGCTGAGTGTATCCGGTACCTCTCAGGCCGTAACAGGTTTAAGCGCCGGCACTACTTATTATTACAGGGTGCGTGCTAATAAAACTTCCGTAACCGGACAGGGTGCTTACACTGAAGTGCAAACAGTACTTTTCAATACAGTCACTTATGATGGTAATAGCCATACAGGCGGTTCGGTTCCCTCCGCTAACACTGGTGCCAACGGAGCATCTGTAACCCTGGCTACTAACACCGGAAGTTTGACGAGAACGGGTTATACGTTTGGCGGTTGGAATACAGTAGCCAATGGTACCGGAACTAGTTATGCAGCTGGTGCTTCTTATACTTTATCAGGAAATATTACGCTGTTTGCACAGTGGACAGTGAACACCTTAACAGCTACTTATAATAGTCAGAGTGGTAGTGCGATATCTAATGGATCAACAACAACCGGAGGATCAATTTCAACTTCACCCGGCACACCTACAAGAACCGGTTATACCTTTAATGGTTGGTTTGCGGCCTCCAGCGGAGGCAGTGCCATTAGTTTCCCTTATACCCATGGCCAGACAGCGAACTTTACGCTGTTTGCACAGTGGACAGCGAACACCTTAACAGTTACTTATAATAGTCAGAGTGGTAGTGCGATATCTAATGGATCAACAACAGCCGGGGGATCAATTGCTGCCTCACCAGGATCACCTACAAGAGCGGGTTATACCTTTAATGGTTGGTTTACAGCATCGAGTGGCGGCAGTGCCATTAGCTTTCCTTATACCCATGGCCAGACAGCGAACTTTACGTTGTTTGCGCAGTGGACAGCGCCTCCAGGTAATGCTTTACATTTTGATGGGGTGAACGATAATGCGATTACCACTACCCTTGATTTGGATAACACTGTTGTTCCTGTTACTACCTGGGAGGCCTGGGTTTATCCAACTACCAATGATGGAGAATATCGAATGATTATGGGCGTAGAAGATGGAGCTTGCGATCGTTTCGTAGCGATCAATAGTGGTAATTTTATTGTAGGAATTGGTTTTCCTTTATGTTTATGGACTCCCGTAGCCATCGATCTTAATAAATGGCAGCATATTGCCGTTGTGTATGACGAAGGGGCAGGGGTGGCAAAATTTTATAAGAATGGAGTGGAGTACACCAGTTCATTATCGAGTCATAGTGCAGCGGTTAAGTTTGGCATTGGTTGTTCACAACAAAATGGTAATGGACCTGCTGGCGCTACGCAATTTTTTCAAGGGTCCATAGATGAAGTAAGGGTTTGGGAGGTAGCCCGAACCCAGAATCAAATTCAGAGTGCTATGCACAATGAACTTACAGGCAATGAAACCAATTTATTGGCTTATTACAACTTTAACCAGGGAACAGCATCGGGATTTAATTCGGATGTAATAACCTTAACAGATGTTAGTGGTCGCGGGTATAATGCTCCGCTAAGCAATTTTTCATTATCAGGAGCTACCAGCAATTGGGTTGAGAGTTATGCCATGGTGGTTCCAACATCATCTGCAGCAACAAGTTTAACTTCTGCTGGCTTTACCGCTAATTGGACCGCTCCCGCAATTGGTACAATAACCAATTATGTATTGGATGTATCTACAAGTTCTAGCTTTTCTTCTTTTGTTAGTGGCTATAATGGGCTGAGTGTATCAAGCACCTCTAAAGCTGTAACAGGTTTAAGTGCCGGTACCACTTATTATTACCGAGTACGTGCCGATAAAACTTCCGTAACTGGACAGGGTACCTACGCTGAAGTACAAACGGTACAATTGGCTGTTGACTATACCATTACTTTCGTACCGCCTGCCGGTTTAGCTGGTATGCCAAACCAAACGATTGCTGCTGGCGTTACAGCCAATTTAAGTGCAAATACGATGACCAATCCAGGCTATACCTTTGCAGGATGGGCAACCACCGGTGGAGGTGCAGCAGTCTATTCCGATGGAGCTAGCTATACTATGGGTGTAGGATATGTAACACTATGGTCAACATGGACAGCTAATACCTTAACAGTTACTTACGATAGTCAGAGTGGTAGTGCCATTTCTAATGGATCAACTACAACCGGAGGATCAATTTCAACTTCACCCGGCACACCAACAAGAACCGGTTATACCTTTAATGGCTGGTTTGTGGCATCGAGTGGTGGTAATGCCATTAGTTTCCCTTATACCCATGGTCAGACAGCGAACTTTACGCTGTTTGCACAGTGGACGGCAACATCAGTTCAAACCACCACAATAAGAGATAATTTTTGTGGAAAAACGTTTCGTTTCCTAAATGAAATTGTTCAATGTAATTCAGTTGCTACAGCCACGCAATATCGTTTCGAGGTAACAGATGAATCAAATGTTGTAAGAGTTGTTACAAGCGGTAATTATACTTTTAATCCAGCGGGTTTTACTTTTGATCATCCTACCAACCGCGGATTCAATTGGGCTAAAAACTACAGTTTCCGAGTAGCCCTTTACATAGATGGTAATTGGTCAGCTTACGGTCCTTTATGCACAGCACGTACACCAAACGAGCCACCAGTTTTACCTACTAAGTTAAGATCACCTTGGTTTTGTAACCAAACAGTAGCAAGCATGAACACTAACATTCAGTGCGACCCTGTTCATTTAGCTACAAATTATGAGTTTAGACTTACAGGTCCAGGAGGGTATAATCAAGCAAGGACTTCAACATCTATCGCTATCAATCTTACTACTTTTCCTAATTTAAGATACAATACGCAGTATACTGTTAGTGTAAGAGCGTTTAGTGGAGGTATTTGGATAGAACCAATAGAAACCTGTACTATAACCACACCAAGTGTGCCACAGACCTCTTTAGTATTCCAACATTGTAACATAAACACGACTACAAAATTTGTGGTTATGGCTCGAACTGTGTTTTATGCAGAAGCGTATAAATTTAGAATTTCTGATGGAACAACAATAGCAGAAATAGAATCGCCAAATATTAATTTTGCTGCATCAACTGTAACTGGTGGCATGATAGGAACAGGTAAAGTATATACTGTTCAAGTAGATGTTAAGTACAATGGTGTATTCTTAAATAATTGGGGACCAACATGTCAATTAACCATTCCAAGTTCTAGAATGTCAGACACAAATACTTCTAGTATCTTTAACGTTAAAGCATTTCCTAATCCTTTTGCAACGCACTTTAGTTTAGACATTGAGAGTTCAAGTGACGCTCAAGTAGAAATGAAAGTATACGATATGATAGGAAGACAATTAGATGTTCGTAAGGCTACTGCATCAGAACTAAGTGTTCTAGAAGTAGGTCGCAATTATCCATCAGGAGTTTACAACGTTGTGGTGAGTCAAGGTAAAAATGTGAAATCTATAAAAATGGTTAAACGATAAATGTTAAGAATTTAAAAGACCTCAAATTTTGTTTTGAGGTCTTTTATTAAAATTAAAATGATTTCTTTATTCTATCTAAATCACGCTTTGTGTCTTGTTCTTTTAATGACTCACGTTTGTCGTAAGTTTTCTTTCCTTTACAAAGACCAATTTCTAGTTTAGCCATTCCTTTTTCATTGGTAAATAATTTCAAAGGAACAATGGTTAATCCTTTTGCCTGCACACTTCTCGCTAAACCTTTTAATTCTCTTTTGTTAAGCAAAAGTTTGCGTTCGCTTCTTGCTTTATGGTTAAACTGGTTTCCAAAAGCATATTCTTCAATATAAGTATTTATAGCAAAGAGTTCGGTGCCACTAAACTCACAGAAACTTTCAGTGATATTTGCTTTGCCAAGTCTAATAGATTTTATTTCTGTACCAGCCAATACAATTCCAGCAGTAAAAGTTTCGATAATTTCATAATCGAAACGGGCTCTTTTATTTAGTATATTGATTGTTTTTAACATAGGACGGCAAATGTAACAACAAATGTATGAAAGACCAATAAAATTAATTTAAATTTGTGCAATGGAAAGCTCAAAAAACAAAGATCCACTTCATGGAATATCGCTTCAATTAATAGTTGAAAAACTAGTCGGTTTTTATGGCTTTGATACTTTAGGCGAATTGATAAAAATTAAATGTTTTACTGAGAATGCAAGCGTAAAATCGAGTTTAACATTTCTAAGAAAAACGGAATGGGCTAGAAAAAAAGTAGAAGAATTGTATATCAAAACGTTACCAAAATTCTAAATTTACTTCTTATATTTTTTATAAAATTTCAATACTAAAAACAAGGTCAAAAGTTTCATTTGCTTCAATGAATTGAATTGCTTCTTTATCCATAATTTTTCCGTTTGAGTGAATCGTGTCGGAATATCCCAACCATGGTTCTAAACAAATAAACGGCGCCTCTTTTTTTGTCCAGATTCCAAAATGAGGAAAATCATCAAATTTAATTTGAAGCAATGGAATGTTGTTTTCTAAAATAGTGATTTTTTTAGAATTTAAATTTTTAAAAATCAATGCATCATTCTCAAATAAAGAGTAGGTTAGAGGCAACTTATTTTCACTCATCTGGTGTTCAATGGTACTATCGGAAATCAAATCGTTTTCAAGTTGATAACTTATCAAATTTTCAGATTGATTAAAAGCCAAAGTATAACTTTCAAAATCTTTAGGTAATGCAAATGCAGGGTGAGCACCTATAGAAAAAGGTAATACGACATTGTCTTTATTATAAATGCTGTAGGCTATTTGCAACTCATTCTCAATTAAAGTGTATTTAAGTTGTAATTCAAATAGGAATGGGTATATTTTTAAGGTTTCTTCATTGGCCAAAAGAGAGAAAACAGCTTCTTCATTTGTTTTGCTAATTAACTGAAAATTAACATCTCTAGCAAAACCATGTCGCAATAATTGATAAGTAGTATCGTTATAAACAAAAGAATTATTTTTTAAAGTACCAACAATGGGAAATAATACTGGAGAATGTTTTCCCCAAAATTCAGGATTTCCTTCCCAGATATATTCTTTATTGAATTTGTTTTTGAAAGATATTAATTCAGCACCTTTATGATTAATTTCTACTGTTGAATGTAAATTTTTAAGAGTAGTTTTCATAATAATTTAAAAATTTATGACTTTTTATTTGTTTTGTAAATATATTTTATTACTTTCACATACCCAAATGCTATTTATTAACTAAAACTTAACCGTTATGATTACTTATTTCGAAATCGTAGAGAAAGAAAATATTCAGTCTCTCAAGTTCCCCAATTCAGATGTCCTTAAAGATAATGACGCCATTTATCAACGTAAAAATGAATTAAATCGTGCGCAAGCTCTTGGAAATCTAGAACATTCCAAAATTAAAATTTTCTTCGAAGACAACCAATCTAAAAAAGTTGTAGAAACTACAGTATGGGCTGTAACAGACAATACAGTTGTTCTCAAACAAGGCTTTGCAATTCCCATAAATAGGATTTTCAGGTCTGTTTAGTTGTGTCAAAATACTATGAAAGCCAACCAATGAGTTGGCTTTTTTATTTGGTACTTTAAACTAAAATTACGTTTTCAACTTAATTTTTAGCTAAAAGTATCTATTTTTTATTTTTATTTAATAAAAAGTATTTAGTTTGTGTAACTTTTACAAAAAAAGTAATTCTAAGTATTAAAATAAATTTATATGTCTATGAGATTAACCTATTGTAAAGTCATATTAATATTGGCTCTAGTTTTTGCAGTCCCAAGTATATTTGGACAACAAAGTCCTATTGTTTCTAAATATGATTATCACGATGCATTTGCACCACTTTTTTATACCAAAAACGGAACAGAAACGCGGTCGGCAAGTGGGCAACCAGGAGCAAAATATTGGCAAAATAGAGCAGATTATCAAATAACAGCAAGTTTAAATGATAAAAACAGTGAAATAACAGGCTCTGAAGTTGTAACATATACTAACAATAGTCCTGATAAATTATCTTTTTTATGGATGAATGTAGATCAAAACTTATTCAAATCTGATTCCAGAGGGAATGCTGTGATTCCTGTAACCGGGAGCAGAAACGGGGCCAAAGGTCAGGTTTTTGATGGTGGTCATAAAATCAAATCCGTAAAAATTATCACTTCAAGTAAAGGAAAAGTCTCAGAAACAGAAGCTAAGTTTTTTATAACTGATACGAGAATGCAAATTATGCTTCCTAAAGAATTAAATGCTAATGGCGGAATTGTAAAATTAAAAATTGAATTCTCTTATATTTCTCCAATTTATGGTTCAGATAGAACAGGGGTTTTAGATACTAAATATGGCAAAATTTTTACCATAGCACAGTGGTATCCTAGGATGTGTGTCTATGATGATGTAAAAGGATGGAATTCCCTTCCCTATATTGGAGCTGGCGAGTTCTATTTAGAGTATGGTGATTTTGATGTTACAATTACCGCACCATCAAATCATATCGTAGTTTGTTCAGGAGAATTAGTAAATCCCACAGAAGTATATACTCCCGAACAACAAAAACGTTGGGCAATGGCATCACAAAGTGATAAAACAGTTGTTATTCGTTCTGCCGATGAAGTGACAAATCCAGCTTCAAGACCTGCTACAAAACCCACTTTAAATTGGCATTTCAAAATGAAAAATGCTAGAGATGTTTCTTGGGCATCTTCGGCTTCATTTATTATAGATGCAGCTAGAATCAATTTGCCAAGCGGAAAAAAGTCAATGGCAATTTCTGCTTATCCAATAGAGAGTGACGGAAATGCTGCTTGGGGAAGATCGACGGAGTATACCAAAGCTAGCATTGAAAATTATTCAAAACGTTGGTTCGAATATCCATATCCAGCAGCGACAAATGTTGCTGGAAATGAAGGTGGCATGGAGTATCCTGGAATTGTTTTTTGCGGTTGGGAATCAAAAGGTGCGGATTTATGGGGCGTTACCGATCATGAATTTGGACACATTTGGTTTCCTATGATTGTTGGATCCAATGAGCGTTTATTTGCTTGGATGGACGAAGGTTTTAATACCTTTATCAATTCATTAAGTAGTGTTGATTTTAATAAAGGTGAGTATAAAATGCCTGCAATGAATTTACATCAAATGTCAGAGCCATATACAAATCATGAAATAGAACCTATTGTAACCGTTCCTGACGGGTTAAAAGAAGCAAATTTAGGCCTTTTAGCTTACAGCAAACCTTCGTCAGGGTTAGTAATCTTGAGAGAACAAATTTTAGGAGAGGAACGATTTGATTTAGCATTTAGGACATATATTTCACGTTGGGCCTATAAACACCCAACGCCAGATGATTTCTACAGAACAATGGAAAATGTTTCTGGTGAAGATTTGAATTGGTTTTGGAGAAGTTGGTTTATTAATAATTGGCGATTAGATCAAGGAATCAATGGAGTAAAATACATTAAAAACGACCCGAAACTAGGTGCAATTATATCTATTGATAACCTTGAGAAAATGCCAATGCCTGTAATTTTAGATATTAAAACCGTTAGCGGTAAAATTACTAGAGTTAAATTGCCTGTAGAAATTTGGCAGAGAAATAAATCATGGTCGTTTAAACACAATTCAACTGAAGAAATTGAAAGCATTGTTCTAGATCCTGATCATGTTTTTCCTGACAGTAATGAAGATAATAATTCATGGAAATCTGGAAACGGTATACTTGAAAAAGATGTTATATTAGATAACTATTTAGGAACGTATTCAAACAAAATGGCACCTGTAAAAATTATTTTTTCTGAAGAAAATGGAGTTTTAAATGCTACAATTACTGATTATCCTTCATTTGGTTTAGAAAATACGGGTGTCGATACTTTTGAGTCTAAACAAGCTGGAGTGCAATTTATATTTAATCAAAATAAAACGGGATTGGATATGATTTTATCTAACGGTAATAAAATACCTTTTACGAAAGAGTAGTTTTTGTATTTTTTTAAAATAAAGTAATAGCGGTTTCTAGAATATAGAAACCGTTTTTTATTCTAATTCAATGTACTAAACTAAATGGTTAAATGTCATCTTGTCATATTTTTCTCCACCAATTTAAATACGAACTGACAATTAATTAAATTTTTTATATTGGCATAAAGATTGACTTATTGCTCACGAGTTGTTAAAAATAAATATACAATAAAATTAAATATAATAAAAATGGGTAAAATAATCGGAATTGATTTAGGTACAACAAACTCTTGTGTCTCTGTAATGGAAGGTAATGAAGCAGTTGTTATCCCTAACGCAGAAGGAAAAAGAACAACACCATCAATCATCGCATTTGTTGAAGGTGGAGAAATTAAAGTAGGGGATCCTGCTAAAAGACAAGCAGTAACTAATCCAACTAAGACTATTGCTTCTATCAAACGTTTCATGGGACATACTTTTGCTGAAACTACAGAAGAAGCAAAAAGAGTTCCTTATTCAGTAGTAAAAGGAGACAACAATACACCACGTGTAGACATTGATGGTCGTTTATATACTGCTCAAGAATTGTCAGCTATGACACTTCAAAAAATGAAAAAAACGGCTGAAGATTATTTAGGTCAAACCGTTACTGAGGCAGTTATTACTGTTCCAGCTTACTTTAATGATGCTCAACGTCAAGCTACAAAAGAAGCGGGTGAGATAGCTGGTCTTAAAGTAATGAGAATCATCAATGAACCAACTGCAGCTGCATTAGCTTATGGTTTGGATAAAAAAGGTAAAGATCAAAAAATTGCTGTTTACGATTTAGGTGGAGGTACATTTGATATCTCTGTTCTTGAATTAGGAGACGGGGTTTTCGAAGTTTTATCTACAAACGGAGATACCCACTTAGGTGGAGATGATTTTGATCAAACAATTATTGACTGGTTGGCAGATGAATTCAAAGCTGAAGAAGGAATTGACTTGCGTTTGGATCCTATGTCTTTACAAAGAATTAAAGAAGCAGCTGAAAAAGCAAAAATTGAGTTGTCATCTTCTGCTGAAACAGAAATCAATTTGCCATATGTTACAGCTACAGCTTCGGGACCAAAACACTTAGTGAAAAAATTAACAAGAGCTAAATTTGAGCAATTGTCAGATGCGTTGGTAAAACGTTCTATGGCACCAGTAGCAAAAGCTTTGAAAGATGCAGGTTTATCTGTTTCTGACATAGACGAAGTTATTCTTGTAGGAGGTTCTACTCGTATGCCAAGAATTGCTGACGAAGTAGAAAAATTCTTTGGTAAAAAAGCGTCTAAAGGAGTTAACCCTGATGAGGTTGTTGCTATTGGAGCAGCTATTCAAGGTGGAGTTCTTTCTGGAGATGTAAAAGATGTATTGTTACTTGACGTTACGCCATTATCTTTAGGTATCGAAACTATGGGAGGTGTAATGACAACATTAATTGAGTCTAATACAACTATACCAACAAAAAAATCTCAAGTATTCTCTACAGCTGCCGATTCTCAACCTACCGTTGAAATCCACGTATTGCAGGGAGCTAGAGCAATGGCTGCTGATAACAAAACAATTGGTCGTTTCCACTTAGATGGTATTCCACCAGCACCAAGAGGAGTTCCACAAATTGAAGTAACTTTTGACATCGATGCTAATGGTATCATCAAAGTATCGGCTACTGACAAAGGAACTGGAAAATCGCATGACATTCGAATCGAGGCTTCATCTGGATTAACAGCTGAAGAAATCGAAAGAATGAAACAAGATGCTGAGGCAAACGCTGAATCAGACAAAATTGCAAGAGAAAGAGCCGAAAAATTGAATGAAGCGGATGGAATGATTTTCCAAACTGAATCTCAATTGAAAGAATTAGGCGAGAAATTATCTGATGATAACAAAGTAGCTATCGAATATGCATTAACTGAATTGAGAATGGCTCACCAATCTCAAGACATTCCAGCTATTCAAAAAGCTTTAGACAATATCAACGCTGCATGGAAAACTGCTACAGAAGCAATGTATGCACAAGGAGAGCAAGGTCAAGCACAAGAGCCACAACCACAAGGAGAGGCTCAAGGAGACAATGTTCAAGATGTTGAATATGAAGAAGTGAAATAATTATTTTTTTAATAATTGATGGACTAAACCGAGTTAGCAATAGCTCGGTTTTTTTTATTGAATATTGAATTTATTTTTTTTCAAACATTTTCAGAATAACTAGTACATGAGGAAAAGTTATAGAAGCTAAAAAAGAAAAAAACAAGGCATTAAATATTTTTTGGTCTTTAAGAATAAAATAAAGCAAAGCAATCCCAACTAATGAAACTATCCAATAAAAAAAAGCAGAACGGAAATATATTTTGAAATTTTCGAAACTAACCTCACCATAAAGAAATTTCATTTGGTTCATTATAGATGGGATACTATGCCAAAATATAAAATACAAAGCAAACCCCCATATAAGACTTGATACTTTAAATAGTATAGTAAATACAATTAGATAGAAAAGTTCCTTAAAAATAAAATTTTTGAATTCCTCATTTATAAAGTAAAGAAATACAATAAATAGTATAAATAAAAAAAGAAGAATTTTTAGAATAAGAAAAAATGAATATATTGGAACTCCTATAGATGTAATGGCTAAAATAATTGTATAAACTTCTTTATCATGAAATAAAAAAATTAAAAATAGAATTATTAGTCCATATATCATTTGGAAAAAAAATTTCACCCATCTGTTTGCTAGTTTTAGTTTTTCATTCCATTGTTGCTCACCAAAATGATAACCGCTTACTAATATAAATAAACTCAAAGCTAACCATGGAATGATATAAAATAAAATGGCTCCACTCAATACTATTGCTACATAATAAAGAAGGACTTTATAAAAATGAAGAGTTTTGCCTTTGGTATTTACAATTTTAATGAGTTCCAAATCGTTTGCACCATGTAAAATACCGAAAGTGAATATTAAGATAAATCCTACGCAAAGTTGACCAATAGTTGATAAATATGAATTTATCCATAAGCCAAAAAAGCTTGCTATAATTGCATAATTCGAGTAATTTGTCATTCAATTTTATTTTTGTTCAAAATTAGTTAAAAAAAAATAAACAAAATGTATTGTTTTTTGTTTAAAATTTTATATATTTGATTAAACAAATTTTTATTAACTTTAACCAAAAACTATTTATTATGACAAACTTAATGTTTATTCCATCATTAGTAACTAAAATGTTACCAGATGATTATGTAGGGTTTACTTTTTTTGTAGGATGCATGGCCATGATGGCTGCATCAGCTTTTTTCTTTTTATCATTGAATCAATTTGATAAAAAATGGCGTACTTCTGTTTTAGTGTCAGGTTTAATTACCTTTATTGCCGCTGTTCATTACTTTTATATGAAAGAGTACTGGGCAGAAATTCATGAATCACCAACTTTTTTCCGTTATGTTGATTGGATTTTGACAGTACCATTGATGTGTTTAGAGTTTTACTTGATACTCAAAGTAGCAGGTGCGAAAACAGATTTATTATGGAAAATGATTTTTCTATCAATAGTAATGCTTGTTACAGGATACTTAGGAGAAACAGTTTATTCTGATAGTGCAGCACTTTGGGGTGGTATTTCTGGATTAGCTTATTTTGTTATAGTTTATGAAATTTGGTTAGGAAGTGCTTCTAAATTAGCAGCCGCAGCTGGAGGTAATGTTTTAGCAGCTCATAAAATTCTATGTTGGTTTGTACTTGTAGGTTGGGCTATTTATCCATTAGGATATATGCTAGGAACTGACGGTTGGTATACAAGTATACTTGGTAAAGGTAGCGTAGACGTAGCTTACAATATTGCCGATGCAATCAATAAAATAGGTTTCGGATTAGTTATTTACAGCTTGGCTGTAAAATCTCAGAAAGACTAAATTTTAAATACCACATAATTGTAAACCGAGTTAGAAATAGCTCGGTTTTTTTTATTTCAATTCATATTATTTTGTATTTTCGTAGCAGTTGAAAATCTAACTTTCTCATGAAAAAAACAATTCTGCTTTTTACAATTTTATTATTTTCTAACACTTCATTTAGTCAAAAAAAATCAACTTCTTCGAAATTTCTTGCTAAATTCGATAATATTTCTGCTGAGATAGTTAAGAATAATTTTTATCTATTCATTACAAATAAAGGCGCGAAAAAAGATACTATTTTATTAAAAAGTATCGATGAAAACAAGTTGCCTCTACAATGTAAAATTTTACCATTTATGGCTAAAGGAGTAAAATTGTATAGTGTTTCTTGGACAGAAAATAAAGTTACGGAAGCCAAATTAAAAACTGAAGATGCAACAACGACATTTACAGAGATTTGCAATGTAACTTCTAAAACCAAATTGCTATCCAATACACAAACTACTACTAAAATTAAAGAAATTCATTTTTTAGATGCTAAACAAACAGCTTCAGAGACTATTCAAAAAGTAAGAAATGAAGGCTTGTTATTAAGTATTACAGTTGAAGGAGATATTATTTTAAAAAGCAAAACTCAAGAAAATAAAATGACCTACAGTCCTACTGAAAATAAATTTGTAAATGCTTTAACTACATCATCTAATAAAAAGAAAAAATAATTGTAAACTAATCTTATTTTTTTAAATTGCAGATGGACTAATTCATTAAGTGATAGTTTCATAATACATTATAAATCAATAATTAATAATAAAATGAAAAGAGAAAATATCTTAACAGGTTCACCTTGGGAAGACAAAATGGGATATTGTCGTGCTGTTCGCATTGGTAATATTGTTGAAGTTTCGGGTACAGTTGCTATTGTAGATGGCGAAAAAGTAAAAGCTAATGATGCCCATGCACAAACATTAAATATCTTAGAACGAATAGAAAAAGTACTTGAAGATTTAAATGTAAGTATGAAAGACGTTATTCGTACCCGAATATTTACTACCGATATTTCAACTTTTGAAGCAGTTGCAACTGCACACGCTACTTATTTTAAAGATGTAAAGCCTACAACAGGTTTTTATGAAGTGAGCAAACTTGTTGCCCCTGAATATCTTGTTGAAATTGAGTTTACAGCCGTAGTGGCTTAAAACACTTAGAATAAAAAAAGCCCTAAACATTATTATTAGGGCTTTTCTTATTTTTAATATTTTCTTATTCTATAATCTTAATCTCAAACAATTTATCCCAATATTTGCCGGTAACAAAAATCGTATTTGTTCTAGGGTTAAAGGCAATTCCATTCAAAACTTCAGCTCTACTGTATTTTAATTGCTTTCTTAAATCGGTAAGGTTTAAAATAGCTTCTACTGTTCCGCTAATCGGATTAACAACTGCAATGGCATCTTTTTGCCAAATATTACAGTACAATTTTCCCTTTATCCATTCCAATTCATTTACACTTTTTATTTTACTATTGTTGGTATATACATTAATATAATCAATCATTTTTTGAGTATCAGGATTCATTTTCCAGATTTTCTCAGTTCCATCAGATTGATATAGATATTTCCCATCATTTGTCATACCCCAACCTTCAATTTTCTTATCGAAGTTAAATGTTTTTTCTAATTTCCAAGTATCGGCATTATAAACAAAACCTTTAAGCTCTTTATACGTTAATTGAAAAATTTTATTATTTAAAATAGTAATTCCTTCAGCAAAATATTCGTCGTCAATTTTTAAGTTCTTATAAACTTTTCCAGTTTTATAATCTGTTTTAAAAAGCTTTGACCTATTATATTGTCCGCCACTTTCATACAAGGTATCTCTATAAAACTCAAGTCCTTCGGTATATGAAGTAGTGTCATGCGGAAAAGTATTTATTATTTTATAGTTTAATAATTTAGGCTCAACATCTGAAACTAATTCCACTCTTGCTGTTGTTTCAACATTTTCGCCTTCAAAAAAAACTAAAGCTTTCAAGTTTTGATACCCTAACTTTTTATCTTTAAATTCAAAACGCACTTTTTCAACTCCTTTTTTCGAGGCTACTTTTACATCATTTACATAATAAATAATACTGTCAATTTCTTTGTTTTGAGTATTCAGAATTTCAAGAAATAAGGATTCATTCGGATTAAATTGTTCCTTAAATTCCGATGAGTTAAAGCTAAAATAGCTTGCTGAATCTTTTCCTTTACTTCCACAGGAAACAATAATTAAGCCTAATAAAATGATTGATAGAATGTTACGTCTCTTCATTGTTGTAATTTTAAAGCTGCAATATACAATAGTAATTTATAAGTTTAAATCCATTTGCAAAAATACAAAAAGATTGTATATTTGCACCCGGCAAGTCCTACACGACCAGCTCCTGCAAACTCCTCCAGGATGGGAACATAGCAAAGGTATGTGGTTGAGCGGTGCGATGTAGGTCGCTTGCCTTTTTTAATCTTCCTTTATGGAGGATTTTTTTTTGAAAATTAGGAGCATAATTTTCGGCATTTCAACTAATCATGTTCCCGCTATCGCCTATAGTCGCTCCTACGTCACGAGCTATTTATCTCTATCGGGGCTAAAGACAATTTATAGGGTTTTCTAGAAATTATAATTAAAGAATCAAAATAACTACATTTGTATTAACAACAAAGCTCACGGCTCGGCTCCCTCTCCTTTGGAGAGGGCTGGGGTGAGGAAAAAAATCATAAATGAACAAAGTAGTTCTTATTACTGGTGGCTCTTCTGGAATAGGGAAATCTATAGGAGAATATCTGCATCAAAAAGATTTTATCGTTTACGGCACCAGTCGTAATCCTGAAAAAGTAGTCAATTCTATTTTTCCGTTACTTGCTTTAGATGTCAGAAATGTAGAAAGTATAAAGGTGGCAATGAATAAAGTAATTGCTCTTTCTGGTCGTTTAGATATTGTCATTAATAATGCAGGAGTAGGAATCACAGGACCATTAGAAGAAATTCCGACCCAAGAAATTAAAAATAATTTCGAGACCAATTTTTTCGGACCAATAGAAGTCATGAAAGCGGTTTTACCACAAATGAGGTTGCAAAAATCGGGATTAATAATCAATATTACATCAATTGCAGCGTATATGGGTTTGCCTTACAGAAGTGTATATTCAGCATCAAAAGGCGCTTTAGAATTAATCACAGAATCCTTGCGAATGGAAGTCAAATCCTTTGGAATACAAATTACAAATGTTGCTCCGGGAGATTTTGCCACCAATATTGCATCAGGACGATTTCACGCTCCATTAATTAAAGGTTCAGCATATGAAATTGCGTATGGTAATACCCTTAAAATGATTGACGATCATGTTGATTCTGGCAGTAATCCTAACGAAATGGCAGAAGCTATTTATACGATAATTCAAAATCCAAATCCTAGAATTCATTATAAAGTAGGTGCTTTTATGCAAAAATTTTCCATTTTACTAAAAAGAATTTTACCTGATAAAGTCTATGAAAAAATGCTAATGAATCATTATAAATTGTAATATTGCACGGAATTTTGAATGACTTTCAAATATTAGAAAATAATTTAACATAAATCAATACTATGAAATTTTTTATAGACACAGCTAATTTAGCTCAGATTAAAGAAGCACAAGCATTAGGCGTTTTAGACGGAGTTACGACTAATCCAAGTTTAATGGCAAAAGAAGGAATTACGGGTAAAAATAGCATCTTGAAACATTATGTTGATATCTGTAATATTGTAGACGGTGATGTAAGTGCCGAAGTAAATGCTTTAGATTTCGCAGGAATGGTTAAAGAAGGCGAGGAGTTGGCCGATTTGCACGAACAAATTGTAGTAAAACTGCCAATGACAAAAGAAGGGGTCATGGCTGCTAAATATTTTTCAGATAAAGGAATTAAAACTAACGTAACTTTAGTGTTCTCAGCTGGGCAAGCTTTATTGGCTGCAAAAGCAGGAGCAACATATGTTTCTCCTTTTATAGGTCGTTTAGATGATGTATCAACCGATGGTTTGGCTCTAATTGAAGAGATTAGATTAATATATGACAACTACGGTTATGAAACCCAAATTCTTGCGGCTTCTGTTCGTCATACGATGCATATTGTAAATTGTGCTAAAATTGGTGCCGATGTGATGACAGGGCCACTTTCTGCAATATATGGCTTACTGAAACACCCTTTAACAGATATTGGTCTGGCTCAGTTTGTTGCAGATTTTGAGAAAGGGAATAAATAAAGCGTTTTAAGATAAAGTCCATTATAATAATGTAAAAAGCGATTTTCAGATTTTTGAAAATCGCTTTTATTAATTAGGTTTAGTATGTTTACTTTTGCACTGATCTAAATTAAATTGACTATGCTCTAATTCGTTAAGAGTTATTGTCATATCTAGCGTTAATTTTCTAAGCATTTGATAATCATTAGCATCATTATGTTTTTGAATTTTTAGCCTTATTTCGTGAAGTTGATTTTCTAACATCTCGACAGTTTCTTTAGCCTTTTTTATTTGATCAACATAAATTTGACAAGAATCATTCATATAATTTTTATTTACTTATAAAATTGAAGTTTTGTATTTTTACTTAAACGAACTATGATATGCTACTAGGATTTTCAAGAAATAATTGAAAGTGTTTTAATTCATAAACTGCTTTAGACATTCTTATATTTATCCTCTTTAATTCATGAATTAGTTCAATATTACGTCGGTCTAAACTAAGTTTATTTCTAATGTCTATCAATTCGTTTTCTAAAATACAAACTTTTTCTTTAGCCTTTATTGCTTTGAGTTCGTATTTTATGTAAGAATCATCCATATTAGTAACAATTTATTAATATAAAAATTACTACAAATTTAGATTGTTTTTTTTAAACATACAATCACTAAAATTAGTGATTTTTTATATAGTTCCTTACAAAAAGAAGTTGTAACAAAACAAAAAAAGCGCCAATTACAGCGCTTAAAATAGTGAAATAGTAATTATTTTATTCTTGGTTGCTTACTTTTCTGTAAGGAAAAGCATTAAAAATATGTCTTTTTGCAAATCGGCTGGGAGACTCAGCATTTACCATTTTTATATATGTTGCTTTAGGAACACTAATAAATTCATAGCTACTTCCGTTAGAAAAATTTACAGACAATCTAATATTTTCATATTTATAATCTAAAATAGTACAAGTAGCAATAGTCTCATTAAATTCAGGCAATCCTTGCTTGATGGTTTCAGGATTTATACTTACTAGGAAATGATAAGCTTCTATTATTTCTTTACTTTTTTCTTCAGCTTCTTTTAATCCAGCTTCATCACCCTGAAATTTATCAGGATGACTTTCTTTCATAGCATTTCTATAAATAGTTTTCAAATCCTTTAATGCTACCATTTTATCAACATTTAGTAGCTTTCTGTATTCAACAATTTTTTTCATATAAAAGTATAACGTATTGTTTTTTAGTGTTAAAATAAATAATAGAATTATAAAACCACAAATTTTTTGCAAATGTACATTTTTAAAAAAGATTAACAATTTTTTTTTCACAAAGTGCATAAATTCAATTATTAATACTCTAAAATTGCATTATATGCAATATATCAATAAATTCATTACATTTGTCTAACTAAAATTTATAAAAATGATGAAAAACTTGTTTTTCGCACTGTTATTTTTGTGTTCATATGTTTCGTCCTCCGGACAAATTGTAATTAATGAAATAGATGCCGATACTCCAAGTTCTGATATTTTAGAGTTTGTCGAACTTAAATCAACCTCGCCAACATTTTCGCTTGATGGGTATGTATTAGTTTTTTTTAATGGTTCAACAACTGGATCAGGAACTTTCAGCTATTTTGCTATTGATTTAGATGGATTAAAGACTGATATAAATGGAATAATTACTATAGGTAATCCTACTGTTTCTCCAACTCCAGCGATGACTTTTCCTATCACAAGTTTAGAAAACGGACCAGATGCAGTGGCTTTGTATTTAGGAAATGCCTCAGACTTCCCATTGAATACAACTGCAAAATCTGCTGGACTTATAAATGCTTTGGCTTATTCTAATAATCCAACAGTAAAGCCAACGGCATTAATGTCTATTTTTGGAATTACAGTATGTACCAATGAGAATCAAACACTAGCAGTACAGACTCAATCTATACAACGAAAAAATGATGGTACTTATGAAGTTAAAAACCCAACTCCTGGTGTAAACAATGATGGCACTGGATTTATTTTTAACTATGTTAATACATCAACTAATGTAACAACTATTACTGAGGGTCAGAATTTAATTGTTACAGCTACGTTAAGTCGAGCGGTTACAAATGTTCCATTGAACTTAACTTTTATTTTAAATAATTTTAATTTTAATTCTAATGATATTACAGGCAATTTGAGTATAACAATTCCAGTTGGAGCTATTACGGGGAGTGCAACAATTTTAATTAAAAATGATGGTTTTAATGAAGGTGATGAAGAATTAAAAGTTCAATTTGCAACTCCATCTACCGAATATTATTTAAATAATAATAGTATAATTGTTAGAGTTAATGATATAAATTTTACGGTTTCATCTTTTGGTTCTCCGCTTAATCCAACTTATGGTAATGTTTTAAGTACAGCTCCAGCAAATTATTATTATTCTATTGAAGGTCTTTCTGGTCAAGCATTAAAATTAGGTTTACAAAATATTATTGCTAATCCAGCAGTAGTTCGTGCACATGTATATGGCGATATATATGATATTTTAAATAAATCAGATCAAAATCCAGCAAATAGCAATCAAGTTTGGTTGATGTATGTTGAACAACCACGTTCTAAAATTGATGCTCAGGATGGCAATAGCATAATTGGAAAATGGAATAGAGAACATATTTTTCCTCAATCTCGTGGGGGGTTTGCTGATGCTACTAGCAGCATTCCTTCTGGAATTAATAACTGGACAACCACAGGACCTGATGTAATTGCTACTGGTCACGGTGATGCACATCATATTAGAGCGGAAGACGGTCAAGAAAATACTTCAAGAGGTAATAAAAATTACGGAATAGATTATAAAGGACCAACTGGAAATAAAGGTACTTGGCGTGGTGATGTTGCTCGAGCTTTGTTTTATATGGCAGTGCGTTATAATGGGCTAAGTGTTGTAAACGGAAATCCTTCTACTAGCAGAATTGGTGAGATAGGCGATTTAGCCACTTTGTTAGATTGGAATCGATTTGAAAAGGTTGATGATTTTGAAATGAATAGAAATAACTACATCTATACATGGCAAATAAACAGAAATCCTTTTATTGACTACCCCAGTTTAGCTGATTATATTTGGGGGCCAAATGCTGGACAACCATGGTCTTCATCATTAACAACAAAAGTTTTTGATGAATTAAAAGTTGCAATTTTTCCAAATCCAGCAAATGACTACTTGATGGTTTCGGGTTTAATAAATGAAGGTACTATTGAAATTTATTCTGTTTCGGGTTCATTACTATTCAGAAATTCAATACTAAATGAAACTCGATTGAATTTAAATTTAACTTCAGGAATGTATCTAGCAAAAATAACCTCTGAGAATAAATCAGTTTTAAAGAAAATTGTAATAAAATAATTTCATTTTTTAAATAAAAAAAAACATTGGTATTCAATTATTGTGATGGTTTTCTTTTATTTATTTTATTTAATTTTGAGTATGAAAATTGCATTTCCAATTAAACCAAATTCATTCAAAAATACTTTTTGCGTTTTTAAAGAAGCTCCTTTTGAAGAAATTGAAAATAGGAAAAGTGATTTTATAAGTTCATCTGGAAGCACTTACTATTATACTGAAATAGGAATGTACAGATTGTCTAATCATTGGGGAAGGCTAGCCAATAGTAAATGGCGTTTAGAATCTTTAGAAATTCAGAGTCAATCAAAAACTAAACTAGGATTTGCATTATGGACCAATTTTTATCCTGACAACACATTAGAGAAATTGTATTATATAACAACCGATTTCAATACAAAAACGGTAAGCTATCAACATAAAAACAACCCTTTATATGATAACAAAGCAATACTTCGAACCAGTTTTGAAACAACTAAAAAAATAAAGCAAATTCGTAACCTTCTTAATCTAACCTCTTGGGCAAAACATTTTGAAAATGAAGATTTAGATGTTTTACGAGAAAAAATAATAAATGACTTGATGCTTACAAATAAAACTTTGGAAGAAATAAAACGAGATTTAAGATGAGTAGAAATAACGAAAAGAACATCAAAAAGCATAATGATAAATTGCACAAAGAGCAAGATAAAGCAAAAAAAGCAATAGTGCTTCGAAATGAAAGATTGAAAGAAATTGTAAAAAAATTCAATGCAAATAATACATCAAAAAACAACTAAACTGAAAATAGATGAAAAGTAATAAATTCATAGTATTAAAGGAAAGTGTTCAAGAAATAATTGATCTTATTGCCCTGAAAAAATTTAAAGAAGCTAATAATAAATTAGTAGAAGTTAGCGAATTACTTGATGAACTTCTCGATTTTTCAGAAGAAGATGATGATTTAATGCAAATAAGTCGCTACCAAGTATTACTGAATCAATTGCATCAAAAAATAAATACAGTAGAATAATATAAATTATTCTAAAAATTTAGCTTTTAATTCCTTAGTAGGCATCATGCAACGTTCCTTTTTTCCATACCATTTATATCTGTTTTTAGCAACATAATCATAAAGTACATTTCGTAAACCAGTTGGAATAATTTTAAAAAAAGTTCCAAAATGGAAAAAACCACCAAGATTTTTAGCTATTTGCAAAGCAGCTTCGGATTTGTAATAATAGGCAACTCCTGGATGGTATAAAATAATACTATCTATATTTTTATCTTGAATACCAATATGAAGTATAATTTTTTGACCTAATTCTGATTGTAAAGCCACAAACCGAAAAAAATCTTTTTTATCATATTGAATAACAAATTGAACTGATGATTCGCATAGATTGCAAACACCGTCAAAAAGAATTATTTTCTTATTTATTGGTAATTCTGAAATTTCCATAACGATTATTTATTTTGCACATATTCTAAAGCTTCAATACTAACGGTAGAAGTAAAAACACCATAATTAACAACAGCTTTATTTTTTTCTATTTTATCAATGGTGCCAATTGCTTTGCCATCAAACATTCGAACACGATCACCAACTTTTAAAATAACTTTTGGTTTTTCAGGAACCAAGTTGGCTTTTATTTTCTTTTCTTTTTTTTCAATCCGAATGGCTTCTACTTTAACTTCTACTTCTTTTTGAATTGTTTTTTCTTTCTCTTTTTTTACAATCGTTTCTTTTGCAGATGCTTTTCGGCGTTTCGAATTGTCCATTTCTACAATTTTCAAAAATTCGGCAAGCAATTCTTTTTTGTTTTTATTATTGAAATATTTCTCCGAAATAGCATCTACTTTTTGCCCAATATAAATGAGTTTCTGATTACTATCATACAATTCCTGAAAACTTTCTAACTTTTCTTTTATTTTTACGTTTATGGTTTCCATTTTTCTTCCCTCTTCACGTGCTTTAATCTCTTCCTCCTTTAACGTTTGCGATGTCTTTTCCATCTTAGAACGCTCTTTTTGAAGCGTAGCAATGGTTTTATCAAATCGTACTTTACCCACTTCAATTTTCTTTTTGGCACGATTAATTAAGCCAAATGGAATTCCATTTTTCTGAGCAACTTCAAAAGTGAAGGAGCTTCCTGCTTGTCCTAAAGCTAATTGATACAATGGTTCTAGTGATTTTTCATCAAAAAGCATGTTAGCATTTGTTGCAAAAGGCAACTCGTTTGCCAAAATTTTTAGGTTTGAATAATGTGTAGTAATTATTCCAAAAGCTTCACGATGATAGAACTCTTCTAAGAAAATTTCTGCCAAAGCACCTCCCAATTCAGGATCAGAACCCGTTCCGAATTCATCAATTAAGAACAATGTTTTTTTATTGCACTTTTTCAGGAAATAGTTCATGTTCTTTAGTCGGTAACTGTATGTACTTAAATGATTTTCAATAGATTGATTGTCGCCTATATCGGTTAATATTCTATCAAACAAAAAAGTTTCACTTCGCTCGTGTACAGGAATTAGTATTCCGGATTGTAACATCAATTGCAACAAACCAACTGTTTTTAAAGATATTGTTTTTCCACCAGCGTTAGGACCAGAGATTACAATAATTCGATTTTCTTGATGTAATTCGATAGTTTGAGGATGTGTAATTTCGTTTTTCTGTTTATTATTCAAATACAAAATAGGATGGAAAGCTTCTCGAAAATACAATCTTCTCTCTTCTGTTATATTAGGTAAAATTCCATTAATTCGAGTAGCGTATTTTGCTTTTGCAGCAATGACATCTATATCACTTAAAAAATCTTGATACTGAATAATTAAAGGCAAAAAATGTCGAATACTATTAGATAGTTGTTTTAGAATTCTAGTAATTTCTTCTTTTTCTTCATATTCTAGATTACTCAATTCTCGAGAATAATTCAATGTAGTTTCGGGTTCTATATAAGCAATACTTCCCGTTTTAGAACTTCCAAGTATTGAGCCCTTCACCTTTTTTCTATACATGGCTAGAACTGCTAAAACACGTCGGTTGTGCACAAAACTTTCTTTAATATCATCTAAATAACCTAAGCTGTTATATTGTGTTAAAGCAATTCCGAAACTTTGATTCACTTTACCCCGAACAGTATTCATTTCTCTTCGAATGTGTTGTAAATCGGGAGAAGCATTATCTCTAATTTCACCATATTTATCAACAACTTCATCAATTAGCTTAATAATTTCTTTAGTGTATTCTATCTGTGATGCTTTGCCATTTAAGTAGGGGTAATAATCTTCGAATTTTTTAAAAAATTGGAGTAAGACATTACTTGTTTCAGAAATTGAAGCAATCTTTCTGAAGCTTCCCACTTCAAGAAAACTATCTTCAATGCCTAGAAATTTTATTTCATACGAAATGGCATCAAACCCATGATTAGGAATTGCATTATTATTTTGATAAGAGGAAAGGTATTCAGATGTTTGCATTAATGCTGTCATCAGCATTTCTTTTTCTTTAAACGGAACAATTTCCAGGGCTTTTTGTTTTCCAATATCGGTATTGCATATAGAAGAAATAGTTTCTAATACGGTAGGAAATTGAAGGTCTTGTAAAGTTTTTTCTGTAATTGAGATCATGTATTTTGAATCAAAGTTCAAAGTTACAAAGGTTAAAAGTCTTATTGATTGAGAATTTCATATTTTTGGAAAAAATTATGCAATGTTGATTGATATTGATCCATCTTGGCAAACCGTTTTATTTGAAGAATTTCAGAAATCCTATTTTCACGATTTGATGAAAGTAGTAGAGCATGAATATCAAAATATAGTTTGTTATCCGCCAAAGGAATTAATTTTTGCAGCATTAAAACAATGCTCTTTTGATGATTTGAAAGTAGTAATTATTGGACAAGACCCTTACCATGGAGACGGAGAAGCCAATGGATTATGTTTTTCAGTAAATGATGGTGTAAAAATTCCCCCATCGTTGCGCAATATTTATAGAGAGTTAAATGATGACTTAGAATTGCTATTTATGCCAACTTCAGGAAATTTAGAGCGTTGGGCAAAGCAAGGTGTTTTACTTTTAAACGCAACACTTTCTGTTCGAAAAGACAATCCCAATAGTCATAAACACTTAAAGTGGAATATTTTTACGGATGCAATTATCGAAATCATTTCTAAAGAGAAAACAAATATTGTTTTCTTGCTTTGGGGAAGTTTTGCCCATAAAAAAGGCTTGAAAATTGATAGAAGCAAACATTTTGTTTTAGAATGTGGTCATCCATCGCCTATGAGCGCTAATCAAGGCAAATGGTTTGGTAATAAGCATTTTAGTAAAACTAATTTCTATTTAAAATCTAAAAGCAAAATCCCAATCGATTGGTAAAATTAGTCTAAAGTTAAGGCCCCTAATATTTCTTCTGACATAAACGGACCTCCTGGATATTTAGCCGTATAATCTAAATTGAGCCAAACTTGTCCGCGTTCATCAATATGGTAATGAATTGATTTTCTTTTGCTTTCAGCAACAAAAAGTACATTTTTTATGAGATAATTTATGGCCTCTAGATCGACAGAATTACCAATTAATATTTCCGGGTACATGTGACCACCAGTATGAATTAATCGAGGTGTGCCGCCAATAGCTTTAATGCTAGCGGCCATAAGTATAGAGTGATCATCGCAGTCACCAGATAAATATAGTAAGGATTCGGTAGCTGTGGCAATATAATCTTTTCCTTTAGGATCACTAACATAATTCCATCGGTTATTTATTTCTTTAAAAACGGCAAAGCATTGAATAATTGTTCTGAATTTAAAATAGCCATTTACATTCTTAAAATGTTTAGTTGTTGCCATTAATGCAAAATCTCTTACTTTTCTATTGTCATATTCTATAGCCGAAATAATTTTAGATTTATTAGGAAAAGGTAGCAATTTAGAGAGGATTAAATCTTGCGGATTTGGGCTGTCAGACATAGAATATATCATGTACCTATAATCTTCGGTTATACTAGAAAATCCATATCTCCCAGAGAAGCTTCCAAATGCAAGAGCTATTAAATAAAGTACAATACAAATAATGATTATTGTTCTCAAAGCTCTTAAAATTAGTTGTATTGTAATTAAAATAAACAGGAACAATATAACTCGGTCTATTTTAAAATACCAATTCAAATTTATAGTATTTTGATGCACAATAATGAATACCGGAATAGCGATTAATACATTTAGAACAAAAATAATGACATTGTCCCAGGGCTTTTTTACCTGAAAATTTTGTTTAGTTTTTGTAATATAATTATTTACAGTTCTAAGCATGTGTGGAGTAATAACAAAAGCGAAAATGCTTTTACTATTTTAGCAAAAGTAACTTTTTTATAAATAATTTATAAGATAAAGAATTGATTTTGAATTTTGTTTAACAGTTTTTTTCTATTAGATTTAATAGTTTAAAGCTATATATTTTGGTGGTTTTGACTTTTACATTCTAAAAATTATTTAAACCAAAAAAATAAAAAAATATTATTCAGCTATTTTATCTAAAGCATAGGCAATTAATTCGTCAACAGCTTTATAAGGGTCTTCGCTAAAAGTTCCTGAAGCACGATTAGCGATAATTGCATTTAATGATAAGCAATGATGACCAAGAAGTTTTCCTAGTCCAAAAATAGCTCCGGTTTCCATTTCTAGATTCGTAATTCTTTCTCCATTAAAACTAAAATTATCCATCTTAGCATTTAATTTTTCATCTTGAATATTCAAACGCAAAACGCGCCCTTGCGGACCATAAAATCCTCCTGCAGTTCCGGTAATTCCTTTATGTATTTTATCGCTATCCATTTTTTTTGCAAGCGTTTCAGAACAAGCAATGATATAGGGACGTCCTTTTTTTAAATCCCAATTAGTGTGTTTTATAAAAGCATTTTCCATTTCTACAATAGAAATTTCATCTATTAAATAGGAGCGAAGCATGTTGTCCAAACCCAATCCGTATTTTGCCATTACAAAACTATCAACAGGAATATCGACTTGAAGTGAACCCGAAGTTCCAATTCTAATAATGTTTAATGAGGTTAAATTTTCTTTTGGCATTTTGGTTTTCAAATCAATATTTACCAAAGCATCTACTTCGTTCATAACGATATCTATGTTGTCTGGGCCAATTCCAGTTGACATTACGGTAATTCTCTTCCCTTTAAACATCCCAGTTTCTGTTTTAAATTCTCTTTTTTGTATAGAAAACTCAATACTGTCAAAAAAACGAGTGATTTTCTCTACTCTATTTTGATCGCCAACAAAGATGATGTCTTTTGCAATATGTTCTGGTTTTAGATTCAAATGATAGACACTTCCGTCGGGATTAAGAATCAATTCTGATGATTTTATCATGTTTTTTTATTTTTAATGAATTGTATATAGCTTAAAAAAATATTTTTTTTTAACCACCAACTCGTTTTATGTTATACCCTTCACTTTTTAATAATTCTATAATTTTATCTCTAAAATTGCCTTGAATTATGATTTCATTATCTTTTACAGCACCGCCAACGCCACATTTTGTTTTTAGAGTTTTGCCTAGAATTTTTAAATCTTCTTCAGTTCCTTGAAAACCTTTTATAATTGTAGCAATTTTCCCGCCTCTGTTTTTTTTGTCTAAATGAGCTTCAAGAAATTGCTTGTTATTTGCTACTGTTTCTTGCGAATCAGAATGAGAATCAAATTCAAAATCTTTATTAGTTGAGAAGACAAATCCGCCTAAATCTTCAAGACTATTTATTTTTTTTGCCATAATATATAAACAAAATGCTATTCTTTTTAACTTACAAGTTGATTTTTAGTAATATTTGTAACAAAACTAAGCATTTTATTGTTTATTTAATAATCAATTGATAAATATTTTAAAGTCAATTTAAGGTTATTACAAACATAGTAAAATTGAACAAGCACAATGAAAGTATGGTAAAATCAACTACTTTAATTTCATTTTCAAATCCAAAAAAATCAACAATCCGACATATTAACTGCAACTGCTAAACCACCTTCAGAAGTTTCTTTGTATTTTGTGTTCATATCTTTTGCGGTTTGCCACATCGTATCAATTACTTTGTCTAATGGGACTTTTGCATTATTTGGATTGGTTTCTAATGCTAATTCGGCTGCGTTAATTGCTTTTATTGCTCCCATAGTATTGCGCTCGATACAAGGAATTTGAACCAAACCGCCAATTGGGTCACAGGTTAATCCCAAATGATGTTCCATTGCTATTTCAGCGGCCATTAAAACTTGTTCTGGAGTTCCACCCATAACTTCACATAAAGCCGCTGCTGCCATTGCTGATGAAACACCAATTTCGGCTTGGCACCCACCCATAGCAGCTGAAATAGTTGCTCCTTTTTTAAAAATACTACCAATTTCGCTAGCAACCATCAAAAATTGTATGATTTGCTCTTCGTCTGCCTTATGATTTTCTATCACTAAATAATACATTAAAACAGCAGGAATTACTCCAGCACTTCCATTAGTAGGTGCGGTTACTACTCGTCCAAGAGCTGCATTGACTTCATTTACAGCCAATGCAAAACAGCTTACCCATTTTAAGATTTGGCGAAATTTCACTTCTGTTTTTCTAATTTCTTCTAACCAGGATTGAGGGGAATCATAATTAGCCAATCCGATAAGGTTTTGATGCATGTCAAAAGCCCTACGGCGCACGTTTAAACCACCTGGCAGAGTGCCCTCAGAATGACAGCCAATATACATACATTCTAGCATGGTGTGCCAAATGCGCATTATTTCGTAGTGTACTTGTTGTTCTGAACGCATCGATAATTCATTTGCATAAACAATCTCTGATATTTTTTTTTGTTCAGAAATTGTATAGGCCAGTAGCATTTCTGCATTTTCAATAGGAAAAGGAAAAGCACATTTTAAAGCTAACTTTTTTTTAGCATTACTACGTTCTTCTTTTACTACAAATCCACCTCCAATAGAGTAGAAAGTAGCATCGTACTTTTCTCCATTTTCTAAGAAAGCTGTAAATAACAATCCATTAGCATGAAATGGAAGAAAGTTTTTATTGAAAATAATATCCACAACTGGATTAAATGAGATACTATGGGAATTTCCTAAAAGAAGTGTATTTGTACCTTGAATTTTTCTAATAATTTCTGAGATATTTTCTACTGGAATCAATTCAGGATCTTGACCGCATAAACCAAGCATAACTGCTAAATCGGTAGCGTGACCTTTACCAGTTAATGAAAGTGAACCGTATAAGTCAACCTGTATCCGTATTGTTTTTTGAATGATGTTTTCACTTCTTAATTCGGTTAAAAAACGCTCAGCTGCACGCCATGGACCAAGTGTATGGGAACTAGAAGGACCGATACCTATTTTAAGCATATCAAATACAGAAATACATTCTTCCATTGCTTTAGAACTTTATACAAAGATAGTAGGGAAATAAATTAAAATAGGGATTAAATTCAATAGTTATTTTTTGTGTGATTGCCCAATAGGAACTTGTCTTTTGTAATTCATTTAATATGTGATTTTAAAATTTCATGCATGTTGATTATAAACGACTTATATAATTCTAAATGAAGTTTAATATCAAATACATATCATAAATACATCTGTATATTATGTAACTTTAGCTATTAATTATATAAATAAAAATGATATAAAAAATGCCATCTTTATACTTTTAAATTTCAAATTTTTTATGAAAGTCATCAAGCATTCAGGAGATATTGTAGATTTTAACACAAACAAACTCAAATTGTCATTGATGAAATCGGGTGCCAATAAGAATATTGTTGATGAAGTTATTAAAAGTATAGAGAAAGAAATCTATGAAGGAATTCCAACAAAAAAAATTTATAAACTGGCTTTTAGTTTATTAAAAAAAGCATCTAATTCTCATGCCGCGAGATACAATTTAAGGGCGGCTATTGAACTATTAGGGCCAGCAGGTTTTTTCTTTGAAAAATTTATTTCAAGATTGTTTGCAGTGGAAACCTTTCAAACCAAAACCAATATGGTATTACAAGGAAAATGCATTTCGCACGAAATTGATGTCATTTTAAAAAAGGAAAATAGTATTGCAATGGTAGAATGTAAATTTCATGAAAGAAGAGAGTCTAATTCGGATGTAAAAGTACCAATGTATATCCTATCACGTTTTAATGATTTAAAAGACAAACCACACCAAATTTTCTCCAATAAAGACCAAATCTCTAAATGTTGGATTGTGACCAACAATAGGTTTACAAGCGATGCTATCACTTTTGCAAAATGTTCGGGCTTACATATTCTAAGTTGGGATTATCCTGAAAACAATAATTTGAGTAATAAAATTGATAATAATCAGCTATATCCGGTTACTTGTTTAACTACATTAACCCTTACAGAAAAAGAAAAACTATTAATTCTAGATGTCATTTTAGTAAAAGAATTGATCAATAATTCTGAAAGTTTAGAAAAAATAGGATTGAGTAATTTTAGAATTAAAAACGTCCAAAAAGAAGCACTAGCATTATGTAAATATATACAATCATGAAAATCAAATTTATTGGAGGTGCAGGAACTGTAACAGGTTCAAAAACATTAGTAGAAAGTAATGGCATCCGAATTTTGATAGATTGCGGTCAATTTCAAGGTATAAAACCTTTACGAGAACTTAACTGGGAACCATTACCAATTTTGCCATCTAGTATCGATTTTGTATTGCTCACACATGGGCATTTAGATCATTGCGGTTGGCTGCCTCGACTTGTTAATCAAGGGTTTGAAGGCAAAATTTACTGCACGAGTCCTACAAAAGACATTACAAAATTAATATTGCTTGATAGTGCAAAAATTCAGGAAGAGGAGGCCAATAAAGCCAATGAAGAGCATTATTCTAAACACGATATCGCCGAGCCACTTTATACTGTAGCACAAGCAGAAAAGGTTTTTCCGCATTTTAGAATAATAAAGACCAATGAAATCATTAACCTTGATGCTGAAATTTCAGTAGTTTTTAGTAATGCAGGACATATTATTGGGGCATGCACAATTGAATTGTCGCTTGAAAATAAAACGTTGGTTTTTTCTGGAGATATTGGGCGTGATAATGATTTATTGGTATTTCCACCAGTAAAACCAAAAAAAGCAGATTATGTTTTTTTAGAAAGCACCTATGGTAATAGATTGCATCCTGAAACTGATGTAATGGCAGAATTAGAAAAGTGCATTAATAATACCGTTCAAAAAGGAGGTTCAATTATTATTCCAAGTTTTGCTGTTGAACGTGCGCAAACGGTTATGTATTTACTTTGGTTACTTAGGGAAGAAGGTAAAATTCCTAATATTCCATATATTATTGACACTCCAATGGGAATTAAAGTACTTGATATCTTTTCTAATAATAGAAATTGGCATAAACTTCCCGAAGAAGAATTTGTTGAGATGTGCAAAATGTTTACTATGATTACAGATTACCAGGAAACTATTGATACCATTTATAACAAACAACCCAAAGTAGTCATTGCCGCTAGCGGAATGATAACTGGTGGTAGAGTTTTAAGTTATTTAGAGCGATATATTGGTTTACCTGAAACTACAGTAATCATAATTGGTTATCAAGCTGAAGGAACTCGAGGTAGAAAATTATTGGAAGGGGCAAAAGACATCAAAATTCATGGAAAATATTATGACGTTAAAGCTACTATCCTTGAAATAGAAAGTTTATCGGCACATGCCGATCAAAAAGGGTTGTTGAATTGGCTTTCTGAATTAAAAACGAAACCCCAAAAAGTATTTTTGGTTCATGGAGAAAACCAACCAGCAGATGAACTTCGTATAAAAATTAAGGAGCAATATGGCTATGATTGTAACGTTCCTTTGATGGGTCAAGAAATTGAATTGTAAATACTATTTTCTTATCTGTACAACGGACTAGAAAAATGCTCAATTATAAAACGCTCTCTTTGATAAGCATTCATTTTGTCAGTTTCTTTGATATTCATTTTAATCTTTGCGAAACGATCATCTTCTTTCAAAATATTGAATAATTCTGTTTTGGCACTTGTTGGACCAAAAAGTAAAACTTTATTATAGTTCAAAATCATTTTCGCTATTTTTTTGTAATAATCAGAAAGCGTTTGTTGCTCTTTATTGTGCATAAAACTTTCGCCTTTTGCCAAACTTTTTTCTTTCTCTTCGTGTGTGAATTTAGTTTCGATTGTTTCTATCTCAAAAGAATTTTCAGAAAATTCGATTAAATGAGCTATTGAATGATCCATCCAAATTCCTAATTTTTTTGTTGATTTCATTTTTTCTAATTGTTTAATTCAGTTGTAGCACTATGATGGTTTGGAGCATATTTTTTTAAAAGCATTTCTAAAGAATTATAATAATCTTGTAAGATCCTACTATTTATTTTAGGATTTTTTTCCTCAGAAATAGGAACTGGAATTTCATCTAAATATTTTAACAATTCTGGATATTTATCCCGAATAGTCATTGTGATATTTAGAATATCAGTATTTAATTTGTTTAATGTTTTCATTTTGAAGTTTTTTATTTTTCTGAAATTTTAATTTAAAATAATCATTCCAAAAATTGTAAATAAATTAAAGTTCCAGCTGCTAATGTCATTATTATAAATGCTAAAAAACCAAGAATGTTTACCGTAACGCTATTTACATTTCTACCCATTATTTTTTTATTATTGGCAATATGCAAAATTATGGCTATGAGCACCGGAGCAGTTAACCCGTAAAGAATTGCTGTATATATTAATGCGTTAATTGGTGAGATCCCAATATAATTGAGGGATAGGCCTAAAATTAAAGAAATAGCAAAAATTAAATAAAATCCTTTTGCTTCGTGAAATTTTTTATCTAAACCTTGTTCCCATCCAAAAGTTTCTGTGAAAATATAGGATAATGAACCACTTAATACAGGAATGGCAATAAGTCCCGTGCCAATTACACCAATTGCAAAAAGGAGATATGCTAAATTACCAGCAAGAGGTTTTAATGCTACAGCAGCTTGTTCAACAGTGTCAATTTGATTTATTCCTCCTTTAAATAATACCGTTCCAGTGGTTAATATGATAAAATACATTACTAATCCTGAAAATGTCATCCCAAAATCTACGTCTTGATTTATTTCATGAATAATTTTTTTGTTTACAATAATATGTTTGTTTTTATTTTTCATTTCCTCTACTTCAACAGATGCTTGCCAAAAAAATAAATAGGGTGAAATGGTAGTGCCTAATATCCCGACAATAATTGCAATAAAATGTTTGTCAAATCGTATTGTTGGAATAAAAGTGGCTTTAATAATTTCACTAAAATCTTGTTTATAAAGAAAAGGAACAACAAAATAAACTAACATTACAATGCATAAATATTTTAAAGTTGATGCTATTTTTTGATAGGGAAGATAAATAATTAGACCTAAAAGTAAGACGGTAAAAAAAACACTAAAAAAAGTGGCATCAACAGATGGAAAAAGCATGTTTCCCACAGCACCCATTGCAGCAATATCGGCACCAATGTTCATAATAATTGCGGGAAAGCTAAATAGAAGCATTAAATATAGTATTGGTCTTGAATAATGTTTTTTAAGCGTTCCTGTTAATCCTTGTGAGGTAACTATTCCTATTCTTGCACACATTTGTTGAATAATCGCCATCAGTGGAAAAGCAATAATTGCAGTCCAAAGAGTCGATAAGCCAAATTGGGCACCTGCTTGGGAGTAAGTAGCAATTCCAGAGGGGTCATCATCACTTGCACCTGTAACAAGTCCTGGCCCTAGAAGTTTCCAAAATTTTTCAATTTTATTAGTTCTACCTTTTTTGGGCATTTTCACATTCATAATTATGATTCAGAAATGTTTTGAAATCACTATTGTATCTAACAGTATTTAAGGATTTTAACACGGTTACTTTGTTTCCTTTTTATTTTTGATTTTTTTTGTTTTTTCATGGCACATTTTTCCACTCATTTCCATACAATCGCCTTCTTTCATTTGCATTTTCGAACCGTCTCTCATTATACATTCTCCATTAACCATACATTTTGTTCCGTTTTTCATTAACATAGTTTTTTTCATTGGCATGGTTTTACCGTTTTTCATTATCATCATTTTACCTTCTTTCATCATACAACAGTCCGTATTAGTTGTTGATTTTTTTGTCTGTGCATTTATACTTAATGATAGGACAAGGAAAATCAAGGTTAGAAATGATGCCATTTTTGGAAAAAATAATCCATTAGTTCTCATAATATATTTATTTTAATTTCGTCAGTTCTGCTGTTGTCCAGTCTTCAGGTTCGCTGTTGCTCGATTGCTATTTTTACTTTTTTAGTATAGTATTCAAATTTAAAAAATGCTATAAATCATATTGTTATACAACTATTAGTAAAGATTACAATATTTACAGATTTCAATTTTGTTTCTATGTTTTCTTCTTAAAAATAGCATTTGAATAAAATTTCTCATTTATTGCTTTTTTTGATTTGTTAATGTTAAAATCAACTGATGTTACTAAACTTTTATCATCTATATTTTTGGGAAATATTGTCTTATAAATTCTCTAAATTCAAATGAAGGACGGAAAATTTCTTTAAAGAATCTTAATCCAAATAGAGACAAATTGCCTATTTCATAATTAATATTTTTTTAAAAAGTTTTCATGATATAAACTAGGCTTGATAGGAGTTAAACACGAGTAAAATTTTGATGTTCAGTATTAATTCATAAATAACCCATCCCATATAAGGTATGAGTATGTAAAAAGCAGTTTTAGAAATCTTGAATAGTTGTATGATTAGCATTAAAATAAAGACAAATAAAATCGAAATAATAAAAAATGCAAATACTACAAAATGTAAATTAAAAAATAATACAAACCATAAAAAGTTCAAAAAGAGTTGTATTAAAAACAATTGAATGGCTTGATTTTTTAATTTATAATTGATTTTACTTGTCCAAACATACCACAACGAATTACCAACCAAGAAATATAGTAAAACCCAAATCGCTCCAAATGAATAAATAGAAATTTTCCATGTATTCAAAATATAGGATTCGTACCAATAATTATTTTCAGTTTGTGAAAATAGTATAGAAGCAATTCCTACCATTTGACAAAACAAAACTGAAATTACTAATTTCACAATTGATTGAATATTTTCTAGATTTGACAACATGTACTTAAATTGTTCTGTTTTCATTTTTATAAGTCAATCTGATGTTTTATTAATTTCCCAATTGGTCAAGTTGTTAGAAGTAGTTTTGAACTGCGTTTAATACTTATTTGTTTTAAAAGATTGAATTTTGTTCCATAAATTTTAGAAATTACAAAAAATGTAAATGAGTAGTTTATTTAGAAATTATTTTATTTTTTTTAAAAACTAACATTGGCGTTTTTGTATCAAAAACCATATCAGTAGTTTTACTTGATAAAAATAGTTTATCAAACCAATTTCGATTTTGTTTTGTAAATGAAATCAATACTGATGTTCTTGTTTTTTGAATGTATTTTTGAATGTGTTTGTTTAAAGGATAAAGCGCATTTAACTCGTTAAAATGAAAACTAGTATTCTCGGTTTCATATCTTGTCGTGAGTTTATTCAACTTATTTTTTTTAGCTTTTAATCGAACTAAATAATCAAAGTGTAAGATGTTTAATTTTGCTTTTACTTGTAGGGTAAATTGTTGAACCCTATCCAGTTCTTCCCCAAGATTAATAAGGTCAGAAGCAAAACAGACATTTGTAATGGCTCTACTTTTATAATTTTTAGGTATAATAAAGACCGGAATTGGGCAAAATGCAACTAATTGCGATGCAGTAGTTCCAAACAATTGTATCAGTTTTCCAGCTCCTATGGTACTAATGCAAATATAATCGGCCTTAATTTCTTTAGCATACTCAATAATTTTATTGCTGGCATTCATCCCAACTTGGCAAATACATTTGTAAGATGTTTTTTTAATTGTACTTTTTTGATAGATAGTATGAATAAATTGCTCTAATGTTTTTTGACTACGTTTCAATTCATTAGCTTCATATTGACCATAATAAACATGATCCCAAATAGTTGGTCTGAAGATTTCAACTACATTATAAAAAATAAGTTCGCATGGAGTTTGTGTTGCCAATTGCATAGCAAAATGAATTGCTTTTCTAGAATTAGCAGAAAAATCGGTAGTAACAAGTATCTTTTTCATGATAACTATTTTTCAACTTATACTATAAAGTTCGTTTGCTATAAATTAAAAAGTGTTATATAACTTTCAATATTTGTTATATAATTCCTATTTTTTTATGTTAGAATATCTTGCTAGAATCATCACACACATCAATAAAAAAAGTTGCTTTTTGGGCTATATTTATTTCGTTGACGCTTTCTTCAAATTATGAAAATAGTCTATTTTTTTAAGTTCTCATAGGATAATAGGGTAGAAGCTTTAAAAAAATATATAGAATGATCAGGATATTTATAAAGCCTGCAAAATAAATTTTATTTTCCCCAATAAATAGAACTAAAGTAATTTTTTCATAATTTTAGTTTTGAAGTCAATCGCTACATATTATCAATTTTACCTGCCATACAACTGATGTAACTTTTTATCTTGAGCAACAAACCATTTTCATTGGTTGCTTCAGGATAGCCAATTGACTCTAATTTTTTTAGAATCTTATCTCTATCTGAATTTTCATAAGTCACTTCTACGATATTATTTTCTGGTTCGATTTCAATAATTATTACTCCATTTACTTTAAATAATTCTTTCTGAATTGTTGTTGCAGAACCATCACATTTTAAGTTTGCAACAACTATTTTTTCTGTTATCATTTTCTTTTTTTTAATTATTATTGGAAAGTTGAAGTTAAGTAGGCTACTCTTTGATTTTTTAGGCTAAATATCTGATTGATAATTCATTATTTACAGCACAAACTCCAAGTGTATTCCAAGCTATTCTTTCTGCTTCTTCTTTTTCATAGAAGGAATCAACGGTTCCTCTTAGTGTTACTTTGCAGCCTGAAACATCAACATAAATGCTATCGTAATTAAGAGCCCAATTGCGAATGAATGCTTTTTCTATAGCTTCTTTCTCAACTGGGTTTTTAAGTTCTGATTTAATTTTTATATTATTTATGACACCTTTTACTCCACTAATATTAGACATTGCCATATTTGCTGATTCCCTTTGATAATTCCAGTCTAATGTCCCATCAAGATAAATCCATCCACCAAGAACTTTTATGACTAATTTTTCTTGAAGAATATTCAAATTCCATTTTAAGATATTTAAAATCTCTTCTGCAATTTCATTGTCTTTTTTGTTACTATATCCATGATATACTTCCATTTTATCTACAATAACTTTTACACCAGGAACTTTTTTAACGATATTTTCTGCTTCAATTATTTTAGAATAATTGTTAACAGTTCCTGTTAATGTTACTACACCTTTTTTTTCAATTACACCAATTTCAGCCTTATGTAACAGAAGTTCACATTTTATTGCATTTTGGATGTCTTTTTGTAATTTTTCATTTGTTTTCATAAATTTCAAATTTTCATAAGTGAATTTAACTTCTTACAACAAAATTGTATTATTTGTATAATATATATGTTATATAAATTTTCAGAAAACTTTCATTATTTACAGATTTTTAAAATTCAGGGTAGCTTTTATTATTTTGTTTCGAGTTTGATGTTCTCAAATATTAATTAAACATTTCGATGGGTCACTATATTTAAGAGATAGCTTTCAATTCTTCAAATAGTTTTTTTTGCTTTTCATTTATATTTTCTGGAATTTGCACTTGAATTAAAAGATACAAATCCCCAAAAAAAGTTGCTTTTTCGTAGATTGGCATTCCTTTTCCTTTTATTCGAATTGTTTTGCCATTTTGAGTTCCTGCAGTAATTTTTATTTTTAATTTACCTGATAATGTTTCTACAATAATTTCATTCCCTAAAACCGCATCGAATAGGTTTACGTTTACTGTTTGATACAAATCATTTCCTTTTCTAATAAATTTTGGATTTTCTTTCACCCGAATCCTCACAAACAAATCGCCACGATTAGACTCATTACTCCCTTTTGCACCTTTGCTTTTTATTCTCAATTGTTGGTCGGTATAAGCACCAGGTTTTGTAGTTACCCGAAGTTTTTCGTTGTCTAATTGAATAATTCTACTAGTTCCAGTATAAGCTTCTTCTAGCGAAATTTCCATTTCGGTTTCATAATCGCTACCTCGCCTTGGTTGTTGTTGTCTTGCTTTTTGGCCTCTGCCTTCAAAAAACTGAGCGAAAAAATCGGAAAAATCTTCTTGATTTCCTGCAAATCCTTGATTGGGATTACCTTGGTAATAGTGTCGACTCGAATCCCTTTGTTGGTCAAAAGCTTGTTGGTTTTGTTGCCAATTTTCTCCCAACTCATCATATTGCTTTCTTTTTTCGGGGTCGCCTAAAACTTCATTGGCCTCATTGACTAGTTTAAATCGTTCTTCGGCTTTTTTATCTCCTAAATTCTTGTCAGGATGGTATTTTTTGGCTAAAGTCCGATAAGCCTTTTTAATATCGTCAGCTGTGGCTTTTTTATTAATTTCTAATATTTTATAATAGTCTGTATAGTCCATGTTTGGCAGCAATTTTACTCTACTCTATAATAATATTAATCAGTAATGTATTCATCCTCCAATTCAATTTTTCTCACATTGAAAGTCTGTTTAATAAATTCAGACTTATTAGGTCTCTGTTTTCTGATTTTTTTCTGATTTTTTTTTTGAGGTACATTTTTATTTCTTTTTGCGATTGTCATTGTTCTACGTTTTTAAATTTATAGTAGTTTTATTATTCTTGAAACTGTTTAACTATTAATTCATTCTTGCGTTGTTGTTTATTGTCTGAATATTTTTCAATTGTTAATCTCGCCATTAAGTAACTCACCGTCGATTCTGCTCCTTGATTTAGGTTGATATAAGTATCTTCTAAACCATCATAACAGCCTCCTGTACACGGATTGTATATAATTTGGTTTAAATGATTGTTGCCTAAAAACCAACTGAAAGCAGTTTCCATTTTATTAAAATAATCCTCGTCTTTAAAAACATCATAAAATCTACTTAATGTCAATATAGTGTAGGCAACATCAATAGGTTGTTCTCCTCCTTTTTTGTCAGGACTTATTTCCTGGCTATTATGCAACCATCCATTGTTAGAAATCACTTTAATAATATTATTTTTAAATAATTTTGATAACAAAAAATCAAACGAGACTCGTGCTGTAGTTTTATATTCAATATTTCCTGTAACCTCCCAAGCATATAACATTGCTTCAGATAAAATACTATTAGCATAAGTTAAATAACTCTCAAACCAATACCATTTTGTATCTGTTTCGTGTTTGTACATTTGCAACATTTTATCTGCCAAGTGCCTTATTTGAAAAATATTTTCTAAAGAATTGTTTTTTAAATTGTAATAATAAAGACCTTTTATTATAAATGCCATTGATCTTGTTGAATGAATATTGTTGACATTTTTCAAGATTTTTTTTAGTATTTTTTCTGCATTTAATGAAAATTCATTAGGTAGTATATCACTTATAGAAATTAAAAATCCAAGGGACCAAATGGCTCTACCGTTAGAATCTTCTAAATTTGTTTGGTAATTTTGCTCTGTAAATTCTTTATTTTCGTTTACATAATTCAAAAAATACCCGTCTTCTTGAAAGCAGTATTTTATAAAATTTAGGTATCTATTAATATATACTAAATCATCATTGTTTTTAGTTAATTTATAGTGCTGACAAAGCGCTACCAGAGCACGAGCATTATCGTCGAGAGTATATCCTGAATTTATATCGGGCTGGTTAATGATAGAAAATTGAATGATTCCAAAAGATGTAGTCAGCTTTTTTATATGATTGAGATTTATTTTTGGTATAGTATAGTGTAATAAAATGGTGTCATCAGTATTTTCAAATAATTTTGCATGTGCAATAGATGAGTTTTCCCAGGCGGTTGAAGCCATTATATGCAACTCATTTGAACTAATATTTTTCATTAATTGTTCATCGTTTAATAAATTAATAACTTGCTTGGCTAATTGTTTTGGTTTCTCAAAATCTATGATAATTCCCGCGCCATCTTTCAAGACTTCGCAAGCATGGGGAATTGGTGTTGATATAATGGGGCAACCGCAACTTAATGCATACGAGAATGTACCACTAACGGCTTGATTAGGATCTTTGGATGTAAACAAATAAATATCGCTAAGTTGTAAGTATTCTAACAAGTCTTCAAGAGGTAAATATGAATTGATAAACCGAACGTTTTTGTTCAAAAACAAGGTCTCTATTTTTGCTTCGAGCATTTCTCTATATTGTTCTCCTTCGTTTTTTAAGACTGACGGATGTGTTTTTCCGATTATAAGAAATACCACATCGGGATTTTCTTTAACAATTTCAGGCAAAGCATCTAATGTGGTTTCAATACACTTCCCAACACTTAATAATCCGAAAGTCGATAGCACTTTTTTACCCGATAGATTATACTTTTTTTTAAGAATTTTTTTGTCTGTATGGTTTACCAAATGTGTTCCGTGAGGAATAATTGAAATTTTATCTTTACGAACTTGATAATCATTTTCTAAAATAGTTGAAGAAGAATTTGTCATAACAATTATGCCATCAGCCAATGATACGATTTGTTGCACATTTTTTTGCAATAACTCATTTGGTTCTGGCAAAACAGTATGAAACACTACTAAAACCGACTTGTTGAGTTTGTTTAAAAACTTTAAGAATTCTGCTTCTTTATTTCTGAACAATCCAAACTCGTGTTGAATTAAAACCACATGAATGTTTTCATTTTCATTGATTTCATTTGCCAATTCAATAAATGAATAAACAGAGTTTGTGTCCAAAAGATATTGTATACTATTTTTATATTTTTCTCTTTGATTTTCTGAATCTAATGCACAAATTTTTATATCAAATGATTCATTAAAATTGTTTCTTAGTGATTGTATTAAATCCTGAGTATAGGATGCTATACCACATTCTTTTGGCGGAAAAGTAGATATCACCAAAACTTCGGGTAATTTATTTATTTTGTTAGAAATCACCTTTTTAGATAGCAAATCCTTTTTTAACAAATTATTTGTAAAATATGGGCTGTCAGTATAAACACTATTATTTTTCATTTTTTATTAAATTAAGGTTTTAATTCTCTCAATAATTCTGATAAATTCACAGATGCGCATGCAATATGCTCATCGGCAGCACCATAATAAATATACAGTGTATCATTATTTACAATTGCTCCTGTTGGGAAACAAACGTTATTTACAATTCCATGCAATTCCCATTCATATTCCGGTTCAAAAAGAGGATACGGCAAGCGTGCAATTTCTTTTTCTGGATTATCTAAGTCTAATAAACTAACACAGGCACAATACACATAACCATCTATTGTATCGTGAACACCATGATAAATAACGAGCCAGCCCAACTGCGTTTCAATGGGTGGGCAACCACCACCCACATAACTTACTTCGTGTTCATATTTAGGAGAAATGAGAATATAATCGCTAAACCTAAGAAAAAAATTATCCCAAAAAGTATGTGTCAATTCACTCAAATCATAAATTGAAACAATTTGAATATCTGGTTTTATTCTGTGTAAAAAATAGAACTTACCATTTATTTTTCTTGGAAAAAGAATGATATTTTTGTCCCATAATAATGCTTTTTTTTCTAGATTTTTGGGAAGAATATATTTCGCGTTAAACCGAAAATATTTTTCGTTTAATTCTCCTCGTGTTTCTGCTAAATGTTGAAATTCTTCATAAGAATATTCAGGTACAATTAAACCCCGTTTCTCCCATGTAACTAAGTCTTTTGAAGTAGCTAAAGCTCCCATGGCGTTTAGCCCATCGTTTGCTGTATAGGTTAGATAATATAAATCTTCTATTTTTACGATTCTAGGATCTTCTACACCTTGTTTTTCATAATCAAATTGAGGAAAAAGTAGGGGTACATCTAATCGAGTTTTAACTTCTTGAAGTAAGTTTAATTTACAATACCCTATAGTCGAATAATTATCCTTACCTACTGCCCGGTAAAATATATGAATATCTTCACCATCAGCTATCACGGCTGGATTTAAAACACCTTCTTTTTCAAAACCGAGTGCTCTTTTTTCTAGAATTATTCCTTCCTTTTTTATCTGCAACATAGCTATATATTTTAGTTTTATAAATTAAAAATAGAAATATAAAGGTCGATTTGTCAAGATAAAATAGTGTTATATAACTTTTTGAATAAGTTATATATTTTCCACTTTTTTAAAATAAAGTGTTGAGGCTATGAAATAATTTTTCCATCCTCCATTGTGATAATCCTATTGGTTTTTTTGGCAAAATCATTGTCATGGGTTACAATGAGTAGAGTTTGTTTTTTTTCTAAAGTCAGTTTTTTAAAAATATCAAAAACTAAGTCACTATTTTTTTTGTCTAAATTTCCAGTAGGCTCATCGCCCATAATAATTAGTGGATCATTGATTAAAGCACGTGCAATGGCAACCCTTTGTTTCTGACCGCCACTTAATTGATGTGGCATTTTAAAGGCTTGGTCTAGCATATCAAGTGTTGTCAGGTGTTCGATTGCTCGATTTTCAATTTCTTTTTCAGAATATTTTCGCAATTTCAAACCCGGAAGCATGACATTTCTCAACACATTATATTCTGAAAGTAAATAATGGAATTGGAATACAAAACCAATTTTTTCATTACGAATTATAGCCAATTCTTGATCTGTCTTACCCGTAATGAGTTCATTTTTGATTAATAATTGTCCTTCATAATCAGTATCCATAGTAGAAAGCAAATACAGTAATGTCGACTTTCCGCAACCCGATTTACCTACTATAGATACAAACTCGCCATTAGTGACACTCATATTAATTTCTTTGAGTACCTGAAATTTAATGGGATCGTAAAAATATTTAGTTAATCCTTTAGTCTCTATTACTTTATTTTCCATTGTTATTTTCCTCTAATTATTTCTACGGGATCTATTTTACTGGCTTTGAGTGCTGGAAAAAGTCCTGCAATAGTGGTGGTAAAAAGAGCAAAAACGATTCCTATTAAATAAAAAACACCACTGTAATGTATTGGATAGGTTTTTATGGTGGGTAATGAAGCGGTTTCAAAAGGAATCATATCGATTATTGAAGAAAAAATATACCCAAATAACAAACCAAAAAGGCCTCCAACAATTCCTATAATTAGAGAGAGTGATACAAAAATCCACTTGACATCACTACCCGAAAAACCTGTAGCTTTTAGAATAGCAATACTATCCATTTTTTCATATATCATCATATTGAGTATATTATATATGCCAAAACCAGCAACAATGAGCAATACGATTCCAACGGCATAGGAAATAATGGTTCTCACTTTACTTCCAGTTTCAAACTGTGAATTGGCGGTATTATAATCAATAGTATCCAAATTGAATTTTTGTTTAAACTCTTTAGCTAATGCCGTTGCTAGGTCCATATCAAACAATTTAATTTGAATATCAGTAATATAATTGGTAGGTTCTCCCAATATTTTTTGGGCTGTTGCTAATGAAGTGTAACTCATAGAATCATCAATATCGGAAATACCAATTTGTGAAATCCCAACAATTTTTAAAGAAGATAAATTGCCTCTTGTAGAAGTAATTTTAATTATGTCGCCTTTGCTTAATAACATTTTATCAGCCAAACCTTTTCCGATAATTATGCTGTTGTTTTGTAGTAAATCGACAACATTACCATCAATAATATAATCGCTAATTTTAAATAACTGTTCTTCCGATAAGACTTCAATACCATTAATAATACCTGAAATTTCAATGGTTCCAGAATTAAAAAAAACGGGAGTAGTAATTTTCGGAGCCACATCAATAATGCGAGAATCTTTTTTTAAATAACTAATAATGGCTTTGCTGTTATAAATAGATTTCCCACGATCTTTTGGTTTTATAGAATTAATAAAGTTAGCATCGTTTTTATATTCCTTTGATAGTGAAACTGGTTGATTTTCTGATGGTTTTATTTCGTTATATAGTCTAACATGAGGGGTTCTATTGAGCATCAATCCATCAAGTAAATCATTTAACCCATTCATAAAACTCACTAAAGTAATAAACATGGCAATGCTAAAGGTGACTCCAACTGCCGCAACAATGGTTTGTTTTAGTCGTGCTAAAAGCAAATGAATAGCAATATCTATGATGAGTTTATAGTTCATTTTGGGGTTTGTATATCATCTCGTCGGGTTTTAAACCTTCCAGAATTTCTACTTTTTGATAATCGCTTAAACCCACTTTTACTTTTTGTTTTTCGGTTTTATTGATTAAAACAAAATCATCTTTTAGTAAATATTCTTTTGGAATTGTAATTGCATTTTTTTTTGTTTGAATAATGATGTTGGCTTCAGCAGTAAGGTTGGGGTATAATTTTTTAGGAGTATTTACAAAATGAGCTTCTATTTTAAAAGTTCTAGAACGCTCATCCATAATGGGATAAATTTTATCAACTTTGGCTTCAAAAACTTGATTTTTATAACTGTCCATTGTAACTAAAATGGGTTGGTTTAGGTTTACCCGAATCATATCGTTTTCATCTACTTCTAATTCTAATAAAAAAGCATCTTTTTGACCAATAATTGCCAAAGGAGTTTGTGGTGAAATCAATGTTCCTTCTTTGACTAAAACATCAAATAATTGCCCTGAAAAAGCACTTTTGATGTTGAAATCACTTTGCGATTTTTGATTTATTTTCAAATTGATGTTATTCCTTCTTTGATCGTTTTGCAATTGTGCTTTAAGTTGTGACAATTGTTTTTTAGCTGATTCATAATTGAGTTTAGAATTTTTATAAGCCAATTCCACTTTTTCAAAATCAACTTCAGAGATTACTTTGTACACTTTTATTCTGCTATACCTATCGAAGATTGACTTATCTAATGCGAGTTTATCATTAGCAGATTGGACTTTCATTTCCATTTCGGCAATTTTATCCTGAATGTAATGATTGCTATTTTGGCTTAATTGATACGTTAAGAGTGAGTTTTCAGTATTTAGCTGGGCTTTTTCACTTTCAATTTCAAACAATGATTGCCCTCTAGAAATAGATTGTCCTACACTAATATTTATTTTCTTTAAAATCCCATTGGTTGTAGAAAAAACGGTGTATTGATTTTCTGATTTTATCACACCCGATGCATAAACACTTTCGGTAACTTCGCCAATAGTTGGTTTAATTCCATCTTTTTTTTTTGTACAAGATAAAAGAAGAAGAGCAACTATTGCGAAAATTTTATTTTTCATTCTAAACTGTGGATTAAAAATTAGTTTTAAATCATAATTCTTTCAAAGTTACAACTTTTTCAATTTCTATATCCTTGAATCAATAAACAAAGTGCATCCTCTAGAGCTTCTAGGGAATAGATTTTTTCTAAAGGAATTTCGAGTTCATCATATTTATCAATAATTTTTTGCAAATCGGTACTCGCAAACTTTATTTTCCCATCGAAAACTATTAATTTAGTTGGTACGATGGATTTGTGTTCCTTCAAAATCATATCTTTTTTGAAAGCCAATACAATCACATTAAAAGCAATTCCTGTGTGCATTAGTTTAACCACTGGGGAAGCTGTGACTGCTAATTCCGCTAATTCTGCTAATGCCTCTTTAATTATCATACTATATTTTATTTTTTAAATAATTATTTTTGAACCATTTATTAGTATATTGTTTTTAATTTAACTTTGTTTTTTTTTACCAAGTAGTTCAAAGTTTCGGAATTTCCAATCCAAATTATTTTGCTGACTGTTAAAGAATAAATATCAGTTTTAAGTACCTTTTTTTTGGTTTATTTAACGCAAATTCTTTCAAAAGTCACACTGTTTTCGGTTTTTTGTTTGTTGAACAATAAAAAAGCCCAATCTCTTTGGAATGGGCTTTTAAGAAAGGACACCTATACAACTTTTATTTCCTTTTTTGGGAGTAATTTAGTTTCTTCCATTTTTGGAATACCTAGTTTAAGAATTCCGTCTTTGTATTTGGCATCAATTTTTTCTCCATTAACCGTTTTCGGAAGTGTAAATGATCTTGAGAATGAATTATAAGAGAATTCTTTTCTTGTAAAATTATCGTTCTCTTCGTTTTTTTCTCTTTCTTTCTCAGCACTAATGGTGAGAACATTATCGTCCAAATCTATATTAAAATCTTTTGTCATAAAACCTGGAGCAGCAAATTCTATGTTAAATTCTTTTTTGGTCTCCTTGATGTTTACTGCTGGAAGTGTGTGTTTTAATTTTTTTTCTAACCATTTGTTATCAAAAAAATCATCATCAAAAAAATTGTCCATTCCAAATGGGATTAAATTTCCGTTAGATTTAATGAGTGTCATAATTTTAAAATTTAATTGTTAAACTTAAATTGATTTTTAATAGGTAAAGTTCATTTTATTTCAAGTATTTTGATTTATAAAATTTTTGAAAAGAATTACAAAATTCACATGTTTTTTTATTAATTCACATGTTTTTGTTAGAGTTGGATACTCCATTAGTATATTGATTCGTATTAAATTTTCACTATTGTACAAATTAAAAAATAGCACTAATAATTGCCAAAATTTAGTTTAGGGAATAAATGTTTTAACGAAATAAAGAAGTGCATTTATAGGTGATAGGACTGAAATTATAGTAATCAAATACCCTTTAATAATATTATTTTTTGTTTTTAGGACCATTCCCATCACTTAGTAATAATGATAAAATATTTAAACTTTCAGTTCTATCAGCAATTAGTTTTACAATACTAATGAATGGAATAAATACAATCATTCCTGCAGCTCCCCATAAAACTCCTCCGATAATAATGATTATAATAATCGCTAATGTGTTTATTTTTAATCTATTGCCTACGGCAAACGGAAAAATGATATAGGCTTCTAATATTTGTACTATTGTAAAAACTACAATTACACCTATAGGATACCAAATAGAATTAAATGTTACCCAAGAAACTGTAATTGGTAATAGTGAAGATATAATAATGCCAACATAAGGAATAAACGTTAAGATAGAAGCAATAAATCCAAATAAAAAGGGGTGAGGTACTCCAATAATAGCCAATCCAATACTGTTCAAAGTTCCTACAATTAAATAAACCAAACCCATTCCCTTAATAAAATTGAAATATTCATGAATCGTTTCAACAAGAATTTCATGAATAGTTTCCTTTTTATACCTTGGAAATAATTGGTAAAGAACGACCGACAATAAATGACGATGATACAATAATAAAGCAGATAGAATAGGAATGAGGATCAAGTTTAAAGCTGCTTCCGATAAGGAGTAAGTTGCATTTCTTAGTAATGGAAAAATTTCTAAATTGGAAGTAAAATTTTTTATGAATGCCAATTGTTTTTCAGAATTCATGCCAAATTGTGCTTCGATATAATTTCCTAATTGCGTCATCGATTGTACTAATTTTGTACTTAGTGAATGCCATTCATTTGTAAAAGAGGTAATTTGCAAAAACAATAAGTATAAAACGATAAGCACTAAAATTGATAATCCAAATAACGAAATTGCAATAGCAACGGTTTTCTCAATTCCTTTTTTTTCTAACCATTTGCATTCAGGATAAAGTATAAAACTAATGAATAATGAAAAGCTTAGTGGAATGAAAATGGTTTTGCCAAAATAAAGTAGTACTGATATTAAAACAACATATTGAAGTAGCTCTAGTAAAGATAATTTCCTTTTTGGGTTCATTTGATTTTCGGGTTTAAGAATTTCGTTCATTTTTGTTTATTTATAATTAATCCTAATTATTCTTAATAAATTTAGATAATCTCACATTTTCTCTTTTATATAACTTTATTAATTCATACCATATAACTGATAGCAGTCCAATTCCGACACTTATTCCTAATTGTGAAATAGTCAATTGCTCAAATTGGAAAAAGCTATTAATTGGTGGGATAAAGAGAATCAATCCAGTAAGAATAAAAGTTGCACTAATAATCAATGCCACTAGATTGTTTTTGTATTTCATTGTAGTGAAAATCGAATAAAAAAAGGATCGATTCACCAAGGTTAAAATAATATTGGCAGTAACTAAACCTGTAAAAACCATTGTTCTGGTTAGGTCTTCGCTTGCCTCATTAGCCACTGCATATTGATAAATAATTAGTAAACCTGTAGTTATCATTAATCCCTGTAAAATGCTCGTTGATAATTCTTTAATATTAAAAAAAGATTTAGTGTATGGTTTTGGTTTTTGGCTCATCGTGTTTTTTTCAATCGGCTCATTTTCATAAACAATCGAGCAAGTGGGATCCATTATTAATTCTAAAAAAGCAATATGAATAGGCGAAAAAATACTAGGATAATCCCATTCTAAAGCTAAGGGAATAAAAACAATGAGTACAATAGGAATGTGAATAGAAATTACAAACTGGATGGCTTTTTTAATATTGGTGTAAATTCTTCTGCCCATAGCAATTGCATCAACCATTGTTGACAAATCATCATTAACTATAATAAGAGAGGCTGTTTGTTTTGCAATTTCTGTTCCTTTTTTTCCCATTGCAATACCAATATGAGCCGATTTTAAAGCCGGACCATCATTTACGCCATCACCTGTCATTGCCACAATTTCTCCATTCGATTTTAAGGCATTTATAATTTTTAGTTTGGCTTCAGGAAACATTCTGGTAAATATTTGTTTTTCCATAACCGTTTTTTTTAATTCTGAGTCAGACAATTTCATTAATTCATCGCCTGTAATACATTGATCAAAGCCCTTAAAACCTACTTGCTTTGCAATGGAAGTTGTGGTTAATCCGTAATCGCCAGTGATGATTTTTACATTAATTCCTGCTGTATAAAAATCTTGCAACACCGCATAAATGTTCTTTTTTGGCGGATCATAGAAAGAAACCAATCCTTTAAAAATAAATTTAAATTCCTGTTGGGTTTTAGGGAATTCGCTTCCTTTAAATTCGGCTTTTGCAACTCCTAGAACACGATACCCTTCAGTTGTTATGGTTGTAATTGCCTTTTCTATTTCTTGCTCATCAATTGCAGATAAATTCGATAAATGCATTAATGCTTCTGGCGCACCTTTTGCCACAATAATTTGTTTTCCTTCCTTGTTTCGATAAACATGAGTCATAATAGGTGGTTTTCCACTCAATGGGTATTCGTGAATCATTTTATAATGCTGTTGTTCCTCTTTTGCTATAATTTTTGAATACGCTTTGTGTAAAGCCACTTCCATTGGGTCAAATGGAATGGGTTCGCTTGCCAGCATAGCTAGTTCAATTAATTCTTTTTCATCACTGTTTATGTCAACTTCAGGAGTTTTTATTTTTTTAGATTTTAATCCAAATATTTTGGCTAGAGTCATCTTGTTTTCAGTAATTGTACCTGTTTTGTCTATACAAATTACAGTAGCGCTGCCCAGAGTTTCGACAGTTTTTGTTTGCTTAACGATTATTCCTTTTTTCATCATTCTCCATGCTCCAATTGCCATAAAAGTGGTAAATGCGACGGGAATTTCCTCGGGTAAAATGCTTAGTGCTAGTGTAAGCGCTTTCAGTAAACTATCTATTACATTTTGCGATTTTATATAGTTTAAGGCTAATACAATCAGAAAAACAACTAGTCCTATCAATGCCATTTTTTGTACAAAACTATTGAGTTTTAATTCAAGTGCGGTTTTTTCTTCTGCTATTCCTTCTATGCTTTTTCCAATTTTCCCTAATTTGGTTTGAATTCCAATTGCTGAAATTGTAGCGATAGCCATTCCGCTTGTAACAGTGGTGCCCTGAAATATCTGGTTATTATTTTGTGTTTTGTCTTTGTGGACAGGAAATGATTCTCCTGTGAGAATAGCTTCGTTTACAGAAAAATCATTCGAATATACAATCCATCCATCTGCAGAAATGACTATTCCTTCTTCTACCAACAGACTATCTCCAATGACTATTTCCTCGGTTTTTATTTCAGTAATAATTCCGTTTCGTATTACTTTACATTTGGGTTTTGAGTAGGCTTTTAGCTTTTCTAATGCATTGCGACTTCGTGTGTCTTGATACAATGAAATAAGAGAAACAAATAAAATAGCAAAAAGTAAAAATATTCCGTCTGCGGTTTTTCCTGTTATAAAATAAATTGATGATGATACAAGTAGAAGTATAATTATTAACGGATCCTGCAGAAATTTTTTTAAGGATTCGAGTATAATATTGGGTTTTTCAAATTTTGTAATGTTGCTCCCATATTTACTTCTTGATTCAATAACTTGCTTATTGCTTAATCCTTGAATATCGAATTTTTTTATTGACATTTCGATCGTATTAAATTAGGTGTCAATAACAAATTTGGCTCTAATTTTCTTGAAAAGTATTATACAATTTTGCAATTAAGTTGTATAATTCATCGGTTATTGTCAAAGATTTAAGATTTCTGATTAACGATTTTTGATTGCAGAAGTTTTGAGCATAGTAAAATCAATATTTCTTTATTAATTAACCCCAAAAGTCAAGCTATTTTAGGCATGGACACAAAGAAAATCAAAAACCCCTACATTCTATTCATATACCAATTTAATTCTTTTTCCATTTTTTGATATTTGAAAATCGATGTAATTATTTTTTGAAGTCGTACAAATGCGGTTTCGCTTTTTACCACATAATCGAAGGCTTTATGGTGCATACAACTTACAGCCACTTCAATTTTATCTTGTGAGGAAAGCATAATAACCGGAATATCAATAGTGTAATTTTTTATTTTATCTAAGGTTTTTAAGCCGTTCATTGCTGTTTTATCAATGCCATCAAGATGGTAATCAAGAATAATTACATCTGGGTTTTTATGTAAATTTTCGATACAAAGTTCACCTGTTGCAAAGGTTTCTATTTCAAAATCCCCATGGTCAAGAAATTGAATTTCTAAAGCCTTTAGAAACAATGCATCATCATCGACTAGGAATAATTTTATTTTTTTTGAGTCTTGCACGATTTAATTATTTAAATTATTGAGTTCCATTTTAAGTTCTTCGATCGCTTGCAAACAAATATTTTCGAGTTCAAGTATCCAATTTTTACATTCTGCCATTGTTGATTCATCTCCAATTTTCCTGGCTATTTCTTCATATTTTTTGTCAATTCCAACAATTGTAAAAGATGGAATTAATTTATGAACTGCCGATTTTAAAGTGTCAAAATCGTTCTCTAACCAACTTTTCTTAATAAAATTAATTAGTATAGGTGTTTGATCGAGATATACATTAATCATTTCTGTCATTAATTTTGGATTTGATTTGGTGATTTTGTTAAGATAACCCATGTCAGTACATTTTTGAGTTTTAGGTTCGTAATTTTCGATAGATTCTATTTCTATTCTTTGCTTAGGTTTTTTAATTAATGTTAGTATTTTTCTATATAAAGCGTTATCATCGATTGGTTTTGAAATATAATCATTCATGCCTGCTGCTAGGCATTTTTCTACATTTATGCTCGTCACATCGGCACTAAGAGCAATTATAGGAACAGAAGATTTAAGTGTATTCCGAATAAAATTCGTTGCGTCAAAGCCATTCATTACTGGCATTTGTAGATCCATTAGAACAACATCATAGTTGTCTTTTTTAAGATTTTCAATAGCAATTTTTCCATTCTCTGCAATATCATATTCGAACCCAAAATCGTCTAATATAGTCTTCATTAATAATTGATTGAGTTCTACATCTTCAACAATTAATACTTTGATATTTTTAGTGGGATTGTCAATAAACTCAATAATATCATCATCAACAACAATTGATGTTCTATAGGTTTTCTTAAACGGTAGTACAAAACTAAAAGTAGAGCCTTTGCCTAGTTCGCTTTCTACGTGAACACTACCTCCCTGACCTTCGACAAGTTGTTTTACAATAGCTAGTCCTAGGCCTGTACCTCCAAATATTCTAGAAGTTTGGCTATGTGCTTGTTGAAAATTCTCGAAAATTTGATCTATTTTATCGGCTTCAATTCCAATTCCAGTATCGCAAACGGAAAATTCTAAACTTATATTTTCATCGTCTTCGGTTAATTTTCTCACGCCAAATGTAATTTTACCTTTGAAAGTAAATTTTACAGCATTGCTAACCAAATTTAGAATTATTTGGTGTAAACGAATAGCATCTCCAATCAAAACTTCTGGAATATTTTGATCATATTTTACAACTAATTCTATATTTTTTTCTTGAATTTTGGTTTCAAATAAATGTAAAATAGTTGATATTGATAAGGCGAGTTTAAAGGGCGCTTTTTTGAAAACCATTTTACCAGCATCTACTTTGGCCAAATCGAGGATATCGTTTATAAGAACAATTAGTGTGTCTCCACTCATTTTTATGGCACTTATATATTCTTTTTGTTTAGGTGTTAACTCCGTTCTGAGAATCACTTTTGTAAACCCGATGATTGAATTCATTGGTGTTCGGATTTCGTGGCTCATATTGGTAAGAAACTGTTGTTTCGATTTTACTGCATTTTCCGCTTTTGTGATGGCTTCTTTTAGTTCTTTTTCGATTTTTTTTTGTTGACTTACATCACGAATAGAAGCACAAACAATCAAGCCTTCTTCACTATCTATTGTACTTAAACTTATTTCTACAGGAAACTCTGTTTGGTCTTTATGTTTGGCAAATAGTTGCATTCCTTCCCCCATTTTACGCACTTTTGGGTTGGCAAAATAATTTTGTATATGGTTATGGTGTGATTCTTTGAATCGAGAGGGCATTAATAAAGCTATTGGGTTTCCAATAATTTCGTTTCTGTTGTAACCAAAAAGTTTTTCTACTTGAGTATTTACAGATTGAATATTTCCGTCATGATTAACTATAATAATTGCATCTGGAAGTGATTCTAAGAAGCTTTGAAATTTAGTGTCGTATTTTTTTTCTAGAGCTATTTTACGACCAATAATCACTAACTCTGAATTTTTTGTTTTTTCATTTTTATAAACAAAACCATTGTACAATAGATCTTTTTCATTGTGTCCCACTAATTCTAATTCTTCATCGTGAAAGAAACCAATTTCAAATAGTTTTGCGCAGTTTTTTTTCACCCTTTCCGAATCCTTAAAATAATTATAGCAATAGGTACCAATAATATCTTCTCTCTTTTTCTTGATTATATTCAAAAATTTGCTGTTTATATCCGTTACTTTATAATCGCTATCAATAACAATTACTGGTTCAGAATGAATTTCAGTCAAACTTGTTGTATAAATTAGATCTTTCTTGATGGTATTCATATCTATACTTTTTTGCTACTGTTGTATCCCAGTTCTTCAATCGGATTTCTACGTTTGTCTTTGAGTTGCTTGAAATGAGATGGAGCCAATCCAGTAACTTTTTTGAATTGTGATGATAAATGGGCAACACTACTATAATTCATTTTATAGGCAATTTCGGTTATGGTCAATTCGCCATAAATCATTAATTCTTTTACCCTTTCAATTTTATTATATATGATAAAATGCTCTATGGTTGTTCCTTGTGTGTCAGAAAATAAATTGGCTAAATAATTGTAATTGTGATGTAGTTTTTCACTTAAATAGTCTGAAAAATTTATTTTAATATTTTCTTCAGAATGATGAATCATTTGAATAATAATGTTTTTTATTTTTTCGATTAGAATTGATTTTTTGTCATCCATTAATTCTAATCCTGATTCAATTAATTCTTTTTTTAGATACTCTCTCTGTTCTAACGAAATGTCTTCCATAATTTCTACTTCGCCTAAATCGACCAGAATAAAATGCAAATTCAACTCTTTTAGTATTTCTTTGACCACCATTTTACAGCGGTTGCTGACCATGTATTTGATAAATAGCTTCATTTATTTCAAGTGATTTTATTCTTAAGAAAGATATAAAGTTAATAAAAATAACAATCCAAAAAGGGAACTCGTTATTATTAATTTGAAATAGAACACTATTTTTTCTTAGTTGGAATTATTAAAAGCGGAATATTTGTGTCGTGCAATACTTTTTCTGTAGTACTTCCCATTACTATTTTTTCTAGCCATTTTTTACTATGACTCCCAATTACTATAATATCGGCGTGATACAAATTGGCAGTTTCTAAAATAGTTTCAGCATATTCTCCTTCTTTTACTACAGTTTCAATAGAGGAATCACCTAAATGTTTTTTTACGTTATCTAGAAAATCCAATCCTGTTTTTGTTAAAATTTCACTGTTTTGTTGGTAAGTGTCTAAATTTGAAAAACCAGCAAATCCCATAATAGGTTCATAGGATACAGATGAATAATCGATGGGGGTTAAGAAAGCGTGTAGTAAAATGACTTCTGCATGCATTGCTTTAGCGAATGAAAAACCAACTTCTGCAATTTTTTTATCAGTTGTATTGCAGTCTAGTGCTATAAGAACTTTATTCATTTTGATAGTTTCCATATTAAAATTAGATTAGATTATTAAAAATTAATCTTAATTTCTCAAAATTCAGAAAATAAAGTAGATGTTGTTTTACATAACTTTCAATAATTGTTACATAATTTACAGGTTAATAAATAGTCATTATGAATCGGTGAATTATTGTTTTATCATAATTTTAAGTGATATTTTCAACTGATTTTTAAATATTTATGTTTTGTTTTTTATGATATCAAGTAAATCTTTTATTGAGTAGGTACTTTGAACAATTATTCGAGGAACTGTATAATAGGGTTTTCTAGGATTGCTTTTACCATATACAATAAATGCCATTTTATAACCATGTTTTTTTATAGAATCTGTTGCACTGAGGCTCCAAATGCCAAAAGGATAGGCAAAATAATCAATTGGTTTTTCTATAATTTTTTCAAGCTGCTTTTTAGGTTTATCTAATTGAAGAATCCAATCTTCTTTTTTATATTGAGTTATCTTTTGATGATCCCAGCTATGCACACCAATAGTGTGACCTTTTAGTGAGAGTGTTTTAATGTCTTCTTTTGTCATATAATTTTTTTTGCCAATCGCAATGGTCATAATAAAAAAGACCCCCTTAAAATGATAGTGTTCCATGATAGTAGCACCAATCGTGAATTGTTCTTTCCTACCATCATCAAAAGTAATAATTATTGGCTTTTCTGGCAGAGGCTTATTATTTGTCCAATGCTCATATAGTTGATCTGGAGAAATAGTTTTATAACCATTCTCAGCTAATGCTTTCATCTGTAATGCGAAAGCTTCAGGAGTTACACTATAAGTTTTTTTCTTGGGACTGTCTGTTTTACTAATTTTTCTAATAGCGTGATAGCAAAGTACAGGTATGTTTTTTATTGGTAATATTTTAGAATGATTGATACGATTATTTTTGGCAATCCATTCTATTTCTTGAATATTAGTTTCAGAAACTTTCTTTTCCTTTTTTAAATTTGTACAATAGTCTACAAAAAATAGAAAAAATCCACTAATTATAATCCATTTATATGTAGGAAAAAAGTAAAACATTAATTATTGATATTGAATATAAATGGGCTTTGGAGTAAACTTCAGTAGCTCATGTGGTGCATAAAGTCTGTTTTTTCCTTGTGTATCATTCTTATAAAATAATTTAACACCAGTAAACTGAACAGGTTCTTTAGATATTGCAATGTTGTAAGAGGATTTTTTGAGTTCTTTATTACCAAAACCGTCCATATTCATAACAATTTGAACTTCTGATGTTAGTCTAATTTTTTTATAATCTGTAACCATTGGTTTTGTAAAACGGTGCACTACAAGTATTTTTGGTGGAAGTTTATTTTCTTTAACAATAGCCTGCAAAATTGTAATAGCCTTGTTTATATCCTCAGACGAAAGAGTTCCAATTTTAGTTCCAGGGACTTCCCCTTTTTTCATTGCAAATTCAGGATCTATTCCTAAATGTACATTTGGATATTTGAGGTATTTTAGTAATGAATTCACTTCCTCTTCTACTGTACTTTGCCCTACTTGCACATCGAGAAAAACAATTGCATTTATAGATTTTGCCCATGACATTATAGTATCAATTTGTTTAAAAGGCATTCTTAGCCTATACTTCCCATTTTTCCCGGGACTACTTTGTGCTGTTATAGCAATATAATGTAGGGCAGGAATTGCAGTAGTACTGGAATCTGCTATTTGCCATTGTTTAACTTCCTCTTCTAATTTTTTGAGCATCTCGTATTTTGGAAGTTGTCCCAAAATCCCCATTCTCCTAGAATATAAATTCCCATAAAACGCAATCACTCTTTTAAAAGGCAATACTGCCCCTGGGAGTGGGTAAGGAGTCTTTACATCCAATTTCAGCCAAGCTCCTGAATTATAAAGAACCTGCATTCTTTTGTTATATTCATTAGTGTCAATTGATATAGCCTTTTTTTTCTTTATTGAATCACTTTTTTTAATTACATTTTTATTTTCTTTTGCTTTAGATTTATTACATCCTATAGTGACACTAAGAAAAAATCCAAATAGCATTAGCAATGCAATAAAACAGTTTTTTTCCCAAATATATTTTATAGACTGGAGTCTAGAATAGAATGCTTTTACTTTTAATAGTTTTATCGTTTCCATTAATTAAAATTGATTTAATGGTTGATTTTGAAGTGCAAAAAAAACTTAATTTGTTTAAATTGTAATTACTATTAATTTATGAAAAAGAAATAGATTTTTATGATTTATTTCATTCGTATTTTATCAAAAAAAGGGGTTTCTCTTTTTTCAACACATTTACATGCATATAGGTACATTGATGCACTCTATGATTGCCAATTTTGACCTATAGCCTCCCCATTTTGAGCTTTTATCCATTCGTTAAAACCAAATTGCATATTTTCTGCATTTATGTTTTTTATCATGCATAATTCAAAACAATAAATACAATTTCATTTTACTAGACTGCTAAAAAAATAAGGCTTGATGCAATTTTAAATAAAATCCATACAAGCTCTTACATAAATAGTTTATTAGGATGACAAGATCCTAAACAATGTTAACACTTTTTTGGGGCAAAAAGGGTTCTTTATTACGTGTCATTTGATTATAAATAATTGTCTGCTGTTGATTTCTTTTTTCTAAATATACCATAACATCTTCATCAGAAATAGCTTCAAATTTTTTGTAGAATTCATCTACAGTTGAGAGAAACGGAGGTATTATTAAAACAATTAACTCAGCCACTTCTTCTTTTAAAAGTGCTATTCCTGCATAAGAGGCAATTGGAACAGCCACAACAATTTCTTTAGGTTTGCTTTTTTTAATTAATCGTATGGCATAAAGTAAAGTATGTCCGTTAACCATTCCATCATCTACAATGAGGACTGTTTTTTTATTAAAATCCTGCATTTTTATTTTGTGTTGATATTTCAACTTCATTTGTTGCAATCGTTGTTGTATTAGCTGTACTTCTTTTGTAATATAACTTTTTGAAACGCCTCTTGGTTTTGTTATTAAATAATCAGAGAGTCCAACTACTCCAATGGAATGTTCTTTATCGTTTGGGTGTCCTATTTTTTGAGAAAACACCAAGCTTAGAGGCAAATCTAGCTCCTTAGCTATACAATATCCTATTGGAACACCACCAGACGGCAAAGCTACTACTACTGTATTTTCAGATTTATATTTTAGAAGCTTTTTGGCTAACAAAATCCCCGCTTGAATTCGATTTTTTAACATAATAGTCTATTTTAATTATTTTAGAAAGAATATTTAAGTCTCACACCGCTTTCTGAATAGGCAAATAGTTTTTGAACCAATTTGTTGATAATTCAGAAACCTTTTCCATCGCACCAAGTTCTTTAAAGGAATTATAGGCACCAGGTACTACTTCGAGCTTTTTATCGCAATTTAACTCTTGAAAGGTAACCTGATTTAATCGAAGTGTATTCTCGTTTAAAGCTCCAACAATTAGTAGTATAGGAACATTCACTTTTGCCAAATCGTTTCCTACAAGATCAAGGCGCCCACCTTTAGCGACAATTCCAAAAACTTCGGGGTGCTTTATAGATGCTTTTATAGCTGAAGCGGCTCCGATACTAACACCAAAATAGCCAATAGGAATATGTTTGGTAGTAGATAATGTTTCTAAATATTCGGTTACTTCAATGAGTCTTTTTGTTAATAAATCAATATCCATACGTTTTTTTGTGTCTTCCTCTGGTGTCAATAAATCAAATAATAATGTACCAAAATTTCTATTTTGTAAATATTTTGCCACTTGTCGGTTGCGAACACTAAATCGATTATTTCCGCAATTTTGAGAAAAGACAATTAATGCTTTTGCTCTAGGGGGTATATATAATTCTCCAACTAGGCGCACGTGATCAATAGGTAAACTTATCTCAGTATAATTAGTTACATCCATGATTTCTATAATAAAAGATTAAATAGTAATTGCTATAGGGTTTCTAACTTTTCGATTAATTTCACGAATAGCAAGATGAAAAAGACGTTCGTCTATGTTTTTTTCAGATATTTTAGCTTCATTTAAAAATTTAGCATCTTTAGGAAATTCGAGTACAATAGCCCAAGTAGCAACAGAGTTATAAGCATGAAATTTATAACTACTAATTGCTTGAATAGCTTCCAATAGGCTAGAATCTAGAATATTACTGCTGCATCGTTTCAGCTTCTCATTGGTTTCTTCAATATAGGCTTGCATAACTCGATCAATAACACAATGATTTCTATTTTCTTTATGAGAATCACACAGTGATTTCAATCGATCTATATGAACATTAATTTGATAGTAATAATTTTGTAACATATTTTTCAGTGGCAAGTTTTGCGTTTCATCAATCCACTTTGGCATAGTATTTTTAAGCAAAGTTTCACTTGCTATTAATCTATAAATTTCGTTATGAAATAATTGTTGTAATGAATTTGTTGCTTTTGTTTCCATATTTTGTATTGTTAAACATTTAGAATTTTAAAGATAGTAATACGTTTTTTGTTAAAAATTGATCTATATCATTTTTAGAATTGATTGGAGTCAATATTAGATTTTAAAAAAAAAATAAATTTTGAAGTTTATTCCATTCTTAATTTTATTTATTTGAAACAATGATTTTAATTAATAATATACCCGTTGGGTGTAATTAAATTATTTGATTTTTAATATTGTTTATAGGTCTGTCAAATATAAATTTATTGATATACTGAACCA